>NZ_JBHWBP010000109.1:0-22010 GCF_042735575.1 Streptomyces sp. NPDC059564
GGCTGAAAGATCGCCCGGCGGGGCTGGATGAATCCAGCCCCGCCGGGCCCCACCTACGCGCTGCGCGCGTAGGCCCGGTGGGCGGGGTCGCGGACCTCGCCGACGAGCATTTCGAGGACGTCCTCCAGGGCCACGAGGCCGAGGACCCGGCCGGCCGGGTCGGCGACCTGGGCCAGGTGGGTGGCGTCGCGGCGCATGACGCTGAGGGCGTCGTCCAGCGGGAGGGTGGAGCACAGGGTGGTCATCCTGCGCCACACCCGCTGGGGGACGGCCCGCTCGCGCTCCTCCAGGTCGAGGACGTCCTTGACGTGGAGGTAGCCCATGAAGGAGCCGGTGTCGGAACGGACGGGGAAGCGGGAGTAGCCGGTGCGCACGGTCAGCTGTTCGATCTGGCGCGGGGTGACGGCGGGACCGACGGTCACCAGCCGGTCCCGGGCCAGCAGGACGTCGGTGACCGGGCGGCTGCCCAGTTCGAGGGCGTCCTCCAGGCGTTCCTGTTCGACGGGTTCGAGGAGCCCGGCCTGCCGGGAGTCCTTGACGAGCCGGCCGAGCTGGGCACTGGTGTAGACGGCCTCGACCTCGTCCTTCGGTTCGACCTTGAAGAGCCGCAGGACGAGCGCGGCGCAGGCGCCCAGCGCGCTGGTCACCGGCCCGCAGACGCGGGCGAAGGCGACCAGGCCGGGGCTGAACCACAGGGCGGTCCGCTCGGGGGCGGCCATGGCGAGGTTCTTCGGGACCATCTCGCCGATGACGAGGTGCAGGAAGACCACGGCGGCGAGCGCGAAGGCGTACCCGAGGGGGTGCACCAGGCCCTCGGGCACGTGGGCGGCCTCGAAGAGGGGTTCCAGGAGCCGGGCCACGGTGGGCTCGGCGACCGCGCCGAGGGTCAGCGAGCACAGGGTGATGCCGAACTGGGCGGCGGCCATCATGCGCGGCAGGTTCTCCAGGCCGTGCAGCACCTGGCGGGCCCGCTTGGAGCCGGCCGCGAGGGGCTCGATCTGGCTGCGGCGTACGGAGACGAGCGCGAACTCGGCTCCGACGAAGAAGCCGTTGGCCAGGACGAGGAGCAGGGCGAAGAGCAGCTGGAGGGCGTTCACCGGCCACCCGCCGGGGCGAGCTCGGCCGGGGCGGGGACGGCCCCCAGCGGTGTGGTGCGCACGAGGCGGACGCGTTCGGCGCGGTAGCGGCCGACCTGGCGGACGGACAGCTTCCAGCCGGGCAGCTCGGCGCGGTCCCCGGGGGCGGGGATCCGGCCCAGCAGGTCGGCGACGAGTCCGGCGACGGTCTCGTAGGGGCCCTCGGGCACCTCCAGGCCTATGCGGCGCAAGGTGTGGACGCGGCAGCTGCCGTCGGCCTCCCAGGAGGGGCGGCCGTCCTCGGCGGGTACGGCGGCCAGTTCGGGGCCGGCGTCCTCGGCGAGGTCGTGCTCGTCGCGGACCTCGCCGACGAGTTCCTCCACGATGTCCTCCAGGGTGACCACGCCGGCGGTGCCGCCGTACTCGTCGACGACCACGGCCATGGGCTGTTCGCTGCGCAGCCGTTCCAGCAGGGGCTGCACCGGCAGGGAGCCGGGCACCAGAAGCGGGGCGACGCAGATGCGGCTGACGGTGGTGCGGGCGCGCTCGGACTCGGGCACGGCCAGGGCGTCCTTGAGGTGGACGACGCCGGTGATCTCGTCGATGCGCTCGCGGTAGACGGGGAAGCGGGACAGGCCGGTGGCGCGGGTCAGGTTCAGCACGTCGGCCGCGGTGGCCGTGTGCTGGAGGGCGCTGACCTTCACGCGGGGGGTCATGACGTGCTGGGCGGTGAGCTCGCCCAGCGACAGGGTCCGTACGAAGAGGTCGGCGGTGTCCTGTTCGAGTGCGCCGGCCTGGGCCGAATGACGGACCAGGGAGACCAGCTCGCCGGGGGTGCGGGCGGAGGCCATCTCCTCGGCGGGTTCGACGCCGAGCGCCCGTACGAGACGGTTCGCGACGGCGTTCAGGCCGGCGATGACGGGCCGGAACGCCCGGGAGAAGACCTGCTGCGGTCCGGCCACGAAGCGGGCCACCTGGAGCGGCCGGGAGATCGCCCAGTTCTTCGGGACGAGCTCGCCGACGACCATCTGGACGGCCGAGGCGAGCAGCATGCCGATGAGGACGGCCGCGCCGGGGACGGCTCCGCGGGGCAGGCCGGTCGCGGCGAGGGGCCCCGACAGGAGTGCGGCGAGGGCCGGTTCGGCGAGCATGCCGACGACGAGCGAGGTGATGGTGATGCCGAGCTGGGTGCCGGAGAGCTGGAAGGACAGCTCCCGCAGGGCGTCGACGACCGTACGGGCACGGCGGTCGCCCTCGGCCGCGGCGCGTTCGGCCTCGGGTCTCTCCACCGTGACGAGGCCGAACTCGGCCGCCACGAAGAAACCGTTGGCGAGGATCAGGGCGAAGGCCGCCAGGAGCAGGAGTAGCGGGATGGTCATGCCGCCGCCTCCGGAGGGAGGGCGGCGCGTGTACTACCGGACGATCCGTCCATTGCTGGAGGGAGTCACTCCTCTGGTCGATGGTGCCCACGGGCCACGGGGTCCCGGGGCGTGTGGGAGGGCGCACGCTCGCGCCCCGCCACCAGGGTAGTCATTGAGATCGCGGCCGCAATGGGACGCAGCGACGAGAGCGGGCGGGCTCAGTGGTCGGTCGCGCCGGTTCCCCTGGTCTCGGCGAGGGCGCGCAGGGCGCGGGCGTCGGCGATCGCCTGGGCCCGGGCGATGCCGGGCTGGATGCCGAGGACGGGCAGGCTGGTGCCGTCGTTCAGGTCGAGGAACACCCACGGGTCGCCGGGGCGGAGGTTGACGCGCAGGATCTGCGGCCATTCCAGGCGGCGGGTGGTGGTCAGGTTGACCACGGTGACCCCGGTCTCGTCGGCGACCACCTTGGGGCGGCTGAGCAGGACGAGGACGGAGGCCATCAGGGCGGCGGTGAGGATGAAGCTGATCCGCTCGCCGGGGCCGAGGTTCTCCAGGAGGAGCGCGATCGCCGTGATGGTGGCGAACATGGCGAGCCCGACGCCCAGCAGCACCGCCCGCGTGCGGGTCGGCCGGAAGGTGACCGGCAGGGCGGGCGGGGCGGACGGGGCGGCGGACTCGCTCATGGTGCTGGTGTTGCCTTCTGGAGGGGGCGTACGGGGTCGGGGACTGCGTACGGGGTCAGAGACGGCAGGCGTGGATCGAGGTGGTGAGGATCGCGCGCGCGCCGAGCTCGTAGAGGTCGTCCATGATCCGCTGGGCTTCCTTGGCGGGGACCATCGCGCGAACCGCGACCCAGCCCTCGTTGTGGAGCGGGGAGATCGTCGGCGACTCCAGGCCCGGGGTGAGGGCGACGGCGCGCTCCAGGTGCTCGGCGCGGCAGTCGTAGTCCATCATCACGTAGCTGCGGGCCACCAGGACGCCCTGGAGGCGGCGCAGGAACTGCGCGACCTTGGGGTCGTCGGTGCCGGCGCCGGTGCGGCGGATGACGGTCGCCTCGGACTTGAGGATCGGCTCGCCGATGACCTCCAGGCCGGCGTTGCGCAGGCTGGTGCCGGTCTCGACGACGTCGGCGATGACCTGCGCGACGCCGAGCTCGATGGCGGTCTCGACGGCTCCGTCCAGGTGGACGACGGACGCGTCGATGCCGAGCTCGGCGAGGTGCTTGGCGACGATGCCCTCGTAGGAGGTGGCGATCGTCATGCCGCCGAAGTCCTCGGGGCCCTTCGCGGTGCCGGGCTTGGTGGCGTAGCGGAAGGTGGACCGGCCGAAGTTCAGCGGCAGGATCTCCTCGGCGTTGGCACCGGAGTCCAGCAGCAGGTCCCGGCCGGTGATGCCGATGTCCAGCTTGCCCGAGGCGACGTAGATCGCGATGTCCTTCGGGCGGAGGTAGAAGAACTCGACCTCGTTGTCGGGGTCGACCGTGACGAGTTCCTTGGACTCCTTGCGCTGGCGGTAGCCGGCCTCATGGAGCATCGCCGACGCCGGTCCGGAGAGTGAACCCTTGTTGGGGACGGCGATGCGCAGCATGGGGCTTCCTTTGGTGCGTAGGTTGCGAAAGGGGGTGCGTGAGCGGGGCGCGGGGCCCGCCGTGAAGAGCTCCGGCCTAGAGGTGCGCGTAGACGTCGTCGAGGGAGATCCCGCGCGCCACCATCATCACCTGAACGTGGTACAGCAGCTGGGAGATCTCCTCGGCGGCGGCTTCCTTGCCCTCGTACTCGGCGGCCATCCAGACCTCGGCGGCCTCCTCGACGACCTTCTTGCCGATGGCATGGACGCCCTTGGCGACGAGCTCGGCGGTGCGGGAGGTGCTGGGGTCGCCGTTGGCGGCCTTGAGCTGGAGCTCGGTGAAGAGCTCTTCGAAGCTCTTGGAGGGTTTGTTCGCCATGATGGTCCTCAGAATAAGGGGTCCCGCGCTGCCGGTCAGCGCCAGGGTTCGCTGACGGTCCGCAGGGTCATGGCGGTGGAGACGGCGGCGGTGACCGCTTCGTGCCCCTTGTCCTCGTTCGACCCTTCGAGCCCTGCGCGGTCCAGCGCCTGCTCGTCGTTGTCGCAGGTCAGGACGCCGAAGCCGACGGGGACTCCGGTGTCGATCGACACCTGTACCAGGCCTTGGGTGACGCCCTGGCAGACGTAGTCGAAGTGCGGGGTGCCGCCACGGATGACCACGCCGAGGGCGACGATGGCATCGTAACCGCGACCGGCGAGTACCTTCGCCACGACCGGCAGCTCGAAGCTGCCCGGGACGCGGAGCAGGGTGGGCTCGTCGATGCCCAGCTCGTGCAGGGCCCGCAGGGCGCCGTCGACCAGCCCGTCCATGACCTTCTCGTGCCACTGGGCCGCGATCACGGCCACCCGGAGGTCGCCGCAGTTCTTCACGCTCAGTTCGGGTGCGCCCTTGCCGCTCACAGCTCTGCTCCTCGGTTCTTCGTGGTGGTGTACGGATGTACGGATGTACGGGTGTAGGGGGGTGGTGACGTGGTTACTGGTTGCCGCAGGCGGAGGTGGGCACGGCCCCCTCCAGCCAGGGCAGGTCGTGGCCCATCCGGTCCCGCTTGGTGCGCAGGTACCGCAGGTTGTGCTCGCCTGCCTCGATGGGCATCTGCTCCCGGCCGCTGACGGCGATGCCGTGGCGGACGAGCGCGGCGGACTTGTCGGGGTTGTTGGTCAGCAGCCGGACGCTGCGGACGCCGAGGTCGGCGAGGATCTGGGCGCCGGCCCCGTAGTCGCGGGCGTCGGCGGGCAGGCCGAGTTCCAGGTTGGCGTCCAGGGTGTCGCGGCCGCGCTCCTGGAGTTCGTAGGCGCGCAGCTTGGACAGCAGTCCGATGCCCCGGCCCTCGTGGCCGCGCAGGTAGACGACGACGCCGCGGCCGTCGGCCTGGATGCGGGCCATGGCGGCCTGGAGCTGGGGGCCGCAGTCGCAGCGCTGGGACTGGAAGATGTCGCCGGTCAGGCATTCGGAGTGCATCCGGACCAGGACGTCCCGGCCGTCGCCGACCTCGCCGTGGACGAGGGCGACGTGCTCGACGCCGTCGACGGTGGAGCGGAAGCCGTACGCGGTGAACTCGCCGCAGGCGGTCGGCAGGCTGACCTCGGCCTCGCGGCGGACGGTCGGCTCGGCGGAGCGGCGGTAGGCGATCAGGTCCTCGATGGAGATGATCGTCAGGCCGTGCTTGCGGGCGAAGGGGATCAGCTCGGGCAGGCGCAGCATGACGCCGTCCTCGCCGGCGATCTCCACGATGGCGCCGGCCGGGCGCAGGCCCGCGAGGCGGGCGAGGTCGACGGCGGCCTCGGTGTGGCCATTGCGGACCAGGACGCCGCCGGGCTTGGCGCGCAGCGGGAAGATGTGGCCGGGGCGGACGAAGTCCTCGGGGCCGGAGGTGCCGTTGGCCAGCAGGCGCAGGGTGGTGGCGCGGTCGGCGGCGGAGATGCCGGTGGTGACGCCGTGGGCGCCGCTCGCGTCGACGGAGACGGTGAAGGCGGTCTGCATCGACTCGGTGTTGCGCTGGACCATCTGCGGGAGCTCCAGGCGCTCCAGCTCGGGGCCCTCCATGGGGGCGCAGATCAGGCCGCGGCACTCGCTCATCATGAACGCGATGATCTCGGGGGTGGCCTTCTCGGCGGCGATGACGAGGTCGCCCTCGTTCTCGCGGTCCTCGTCGTCGACGACGACCACGGGGCGGCCGGCGGCGATGTCGCGGATGGCCTGCTCGACGGGGTCGAGGCGGAAGGTCTCCTGCGGAGCGGTTTCGGGGACGTCCGGCACGGGCTTGAGGGGGGTCATGCCGTTGCTCCTTCGAGGGCCGGGGCGGGGGTGGTGCGCGAGCGCTGGTACCAGTCGTAGGCACCCCAGAGCACGAGGGCTCCGTAGATCACGTAGACGAACGCGGAGAAGGCGTAGCCGCTGGTGAAGGCCAGCGGGACGCCGACCGCGTCGACGAGCAGCCACGCGAACCAGAACTCGACCAGGCCCTTGGCCTGGGCGTACATGGCGACGATGGTGCCGACGAAGATGTAGGCGTCCGGCAGCGGGTTCCAGGACATCCACGGGTAGAGGGTGAACAGCCCGGTGACGGCGAGGGTGCCCAGGGCGGCGGCGCCGAGGAGCAGGCCGCGCTCGCGCCAGGTGGCGAAGCGGACGGCCAGCGAGGCGTCCTGGGCCTGCCGCTTGCCGCGGCTCCACATCGTCCAGCCCCACAGGGCGACCACCATGACGACGACCTGCTTGCCGGCGTTGCCCGACAGGTGCCCGGCGGCGAACGCGACGAAGAGGATGGCGCCGGAGAGGAACTGGGTGGGCCAGGTCCATATGGAGCGCCGCCAGCCGAGCGCGAGGGCGGCCAGGCCCATGGTGTTGCCGATCGCGTCCGACCAGATGATCTTCTGGCCGAAGGCACTGAAGGCCTCGGAGTTGAGCCAGGTCAGGGCACTCACCGGTCCGTCTCCTTCGCGTCGTCCGGGGTCGCTGCCAGGGGGTCCACGCCGGCCGCGAGGAGGCGCTCGACGTACTTCGCGAGGACGTCGACCTCGAGGTTGACCGGGTCTCCGGGCTGCTTGATGCCCAGGGTGGTCAGCGCGAGGGTGGTGGGGATGAGGCTGATGCTGAAGTGATCGGCGGCGGCCTCGACCACGGTGAGGCTGACGCCGTCCACAGTGATAGAGCCCTTTTCTACGACGTACCTTGAAAGGTTCTCCGGGAGCGCGATCCGGACGATCTCCCAGTGCTCCGAGGGGGTGCGGGAGAGGATCTCGCCGGTGCCGTCCACGTGGCCCTGGACGAGGTGGCCGCCGAGGCGTCCGCCGAGGGCCATGGGGCGCTCCAGGTTGACGCGGGAGCCGGGGGCCAGCGCGCCGAGGCTGGAGCGGTTCAGGGTCTCCTGCATGACGTCGGCGGTGAACTCGCCGTCGGCGGTCTCCACGACGGTCAGGCAGACGCCGTTGACGGCGATCGAGTCGCCGTGCTTGGCGTCCTCGGTCACGACGGGGCCGCGCAGGCGGAAGCGGGAGGCTTCGGCGAGCTGCTCGACGGCGGTGACCTCGCCCAGTTCTTCGACGATTCCGGTGAACACTCAGTGCTCCTTGGGGGGCGTGTGGACGGTGGGGACAGCGGTGATGCGGAGATCGGGGCCGATGCGGACGGCCTCGGTGATGTCGAGGCGCAACGCGTCGGAGACGTTCTTGATTCCGGCGTCGGCGAGGGCGGCGGGGCCCGCGCCGAGGAACGCCGGGGCGAGGTAGCCGACGACCCGGTCGACGGCTCCGGCCCGGAGGAAGGCGCCCGCGAGGGTGGGGCCGCCTTCGAGGAAGAGGGAGCGCACGCCGCGGGCGTACAGCCGGGCGAGCAGGTCGTGGACGGCGACGCGGCCGTCGTGCAGGGGCATGCGCAGCAGCTCGACGCCGGGCAGGTGGCGGGTGTCGGCGTCCTCGCCCACGACGATCAGGGTGGGCGCGGCGTCGTCGAGGATGCGGGCGGTCGGCAGGACGGTGGCGTGGGTGTCGAGGGCGATCCGCAGGGGCTGGGTCGCGCCGTCGACGCCGCGGACGGCGAGGTGCGGGTCGTCCTCGCGCAGGGTTCCGCCGCCGACCAGGACCGCGTCGCAGGCGGCGCGCAGCCGGTGGACGTCGGCCCGGGACTCGGCGGAGGTGATCCAGCGGCTGCTGCCGTCGGCGGCGGCGCTGCGGCCGTCGAGGGTGGCGGCGTACTTCCAGGTGACGTGGGGGCGGCCGAGGCGTACGGAGGTCAGCCAGGCGGCGTTGCCGGCCTCGGCCTCCTCGGCGAGCAGTCCGCCCTCGGCGGCGATCCCGGCCGCGCGGAGGGTGGCGCCGCCGCCGCTGGCCTGCGGGTTCGGGTCGGAGACGGCGTAGAGGACGCGCGCGACGCCGGCCTCGATCAGGGCCTGGGCGCAGGGGCCGGTGCGGCCGGTGTGGTTGCAGGGTTCGAGGGTGACGTACGCGGTGCCGCCGCGGGCCGCCGATCCGGCCTGGCGCAGGGCGCCGACCTCGGCGTGCGGGCCGCCGGCCCGCTCGTGCCAGCCCTCGCCGACGACGGCGCCGGAGGCGTCGGTGATCACGCAGCCGACGACCGGGTTGGGGCTGGTGGAGCCGAGTCCGCGCGCCGCGAGTTCGACGGCTCGCCGCATGGCCCGCACGTGGGTGTCGGGCGTCGCGTTCGCGTCGGCGTGTGTCGCCACCGGGTCCTCCTGCCTCATCGGGCACGGACTCCGGGGCCTGTCGGGATACGACAGATGAAGCGGGTGAGCACACGCGGGGACGCCGAGGCCGGAAACACGGTCCGTCCGACACGTATCCGCTGGGGATACGCCGATGGACCGCCGACGGCGGCGTACCGGTGACTGGCCCGCCGCGCACTGCCTCCCATCCGGACTTTAACCGTCGGTCCAGGAATTTCACCTGGTCAACCGGCCGCTGGATGCGGACGGGTCGCGGACTATACCGCCGGTTCGGAATTACACCGACCCCGGAGTGCGCTGCTACTGGTACTACGGCCAGTGTGCCACGGGCGATCGAGGGCCATGCGGGTGAATCACTGTGGCCTGGGTCACAAACCAGCCGTTCTCGAGGGGCACTCTCGCGCCGGCCGCGCCGCGCCCGTCCCCCCTCGGCTTTGGTCCAGACCTATTGACGGGTTGGTCTAGTCCTCTTAACGTTCCCTTCATCTTCTCCGGGGATCCGGACCTGCCGACGTGCGCACGTCACAGGCCAACCAGCGCCACTTTCCTGCTTGTTGCCGCACCTCGTGTCCTGCCATCCTCCCCTCCCCAGGAGGCACCATGCTGTCCCCCACACGTACGAGAGCCATGCTCCTGGCATCCGGCGCCGCGATCGCCGGACTGCTGGTCGGCGGACTCTCGGCCGGCGTCTCGCACGCGGCCGACAACGAGAGCTGTCGTCCCGACGGGCTGTACAAGACCGCCGGCGTGGACGTCCCGTACTGCTCGGTCTACGACTCCGAAGGCCGCGAGAAGATGGGCGCCGACCACCAGCGCCGCGTCATCGGCTACTTCACCGGCTGGCGCACCGGCAAGGACGGCACCCCCGCCTACCTCGCCAACAACGTCCCGTGGTCCAAGGTCACCCACCTGAACTACGCCTTCGCGCACGTCGGGGCCGACAACAAGATCTCGGTCGGCGGGGACAACGCGAACAACGCCGCCACCGGGATGACCTGGCCGGGCGTGGCGGGCGCGGAGATGGATCCGGCCCTCCCGTACAAGGGCCACTTCAACCTCCTGAACAAATTCAAGAAGCAGTACCCGAACGTCAAGACGCTCATCTCGGTGGGCGGCTGGGCCGAGACCGGCGGCTACTTCGGCGACGACGGCAACCGCGTCGCGTCGGGCGGCTTCTACTCGATGGCCACCAACGCCGACGGCTCGGTCAACCAGGCCGGCATCGACACCTTCGCGGACTCCTCCGTCGAGTTCATCCGGAAGTACGGGTTCAACGGCGTCGACATCGACTACGAGTACCCGACCACCATGAAGGACGCGGGCAACCCGCTCGACTGGCAGCTGTCCAACGCCCGCCGGGCCGGCCTCGTCAAGGGCTACGCCGCCCTCATGAAGTCGCTGCGCGAGAAGCTCGACCGCGCGGGCGCCACCGACGGCAAGCACTACCTGCTCTCCGTCGCCGCCCCCTCCTCCGGCTACCTGCTGCGGGGCATGGAGACCTTCCAGATGCAGCAGTACCTGGACTACGTCAACATCATGTCCTACGACCTGCACGGCGCCTGGAACGAGTACGTCGGCCCGAACGCCTCGCTCTTCGACGACGGCAAGGACGCCGAGCTGGCCGCCGCGAGCGTCTACTCCACGTCCCAGTACGGCGGCGTCGGCTACCTGAACACCGACTGGGCCTACCACTACTTCCGCGGTTCGATGCCGTCGGGCCGGATCAACATCGGCCTGCCGTACTACACCCGCGGCTTCAAGAACGTGCAGGGCGGCACGGACGGCCTGTGGGGCAAGGCCCCCTCCACCACCTGCCCGGCGGGCGCGGGCCTGACCAAGTGCGGTGACGGCGCGGTCGGCATCGACAACCTCTGGCACGACCTGGACACCAACGGCGCCGAGTCCCCGGCGGGCTCCAACCCGATGTGGCACGCGAAGAACCTGGAGAAGGGTGTCGTAGGCGACTACGTCACGAAGTACGGCTTCCCCGCGAACACCACGCTGACCGGCACCTACGCCCGCAAGTACGACTCCACGCTGGTGGCGCCGTGGCTGTGGAACGCGCAGAAGAAGGTGTTCCTGTCGACGGAGGACGAGCAGTCCGTCGCCGCGAAGGCCGACTACGTGGTGAACAAGGGCATCGGCGGCACGATGGTGTGGGAGCTCGCGGGCGACTACGCGTACAACGCGGCCAAGGGCCAGTACGAGATGGGCGACACGCTCACCTCCCTGATGTACGACAAGTTCAAGGCGGCCTCCCCCTACGGCGCGAAGAAGGCGGGCGCGGCGCTGCCGACGCAGGCCGTCGACATCAAGACGGAGTTCACCGAGTTCAAGCTGGGCGACGCCAACTACCCGATCACCCCGAAGCTCAAGATCACCAACAACACGAAGACCACGCTGCCCGGCGGCACGGAATTCCGGTTCGACTACGGGACCTCGGCCCCGGCCAACGCCTCGGACCAGTCCGGCTTCGGCACGACGGTGATCAGCACCGGGCACAGCGGCAACAACATCGGCGGCCTGAAGGGCGACTTCCAGCGGGTCTCCCTGAAGCTCCCGGCCTGGCAGACGCTGGCGCCCGGCGCCTCGGTCGACCTGGCGTTCAACTACTACCTGCCGGTGTCCACGCCCTCCAACTGGACGGTGAACATCTCGGGCACCACGTACGCCCTCGCCGGGGACCTGGCGCGCGGTACGACGGTGACGGAGCCGGGCGGCACCACGCCCCCGACCACCCCGCCGACGACCCCGACGACGCCGCCGACCACGCCTCCGGGCGGGACGTGCACCAGCCCGGCGTACGTCGCGGGCACGGTCTACAACACCGGGAACCTCGTCTCCCACAAGGGCCACACCTGGAAGGCCCAGTGGTGGACACAGAACGAGGAGCCCGGCACCACCGGCGAGTGGGGCGTCTGGAAGGACCAGGGAGCCTGCTGATCTCCCGTAGCCGAACGTGAGGACCCGGTGGCCCGGCGGCCACCGGGTCCTCGCACGTCCGGGCGCGCCCGCGGGCCGGTCCGCGGGGTGCGGAGCGGGGTGAATCCGGAGAAGCTGGAATTCCTTCAGCGGCAGCTGTCACATTCCCGGGGGCTGTCCGGTCCCACCTGGTGGACGGAACCCCGCAGGGAAGGAACGGACACCATGAGCACGATCCTCGTCACCGGAGGCACCGGAAACCTCGGCGGTCTGGTCGTCACCCGGCTGCGGGCGGCGGGCCACGACGTACGGGTCCTGAGCCGCCGCGCGAAGGACTACCCGGTGGACCTGCGGGACGGCAGCGGGCTGGAAGCGGCGATGGCCGGCGCGGAGGTGGTCGTGCACTGCGCGAGCACCCCGCGCGGCGGCGACGACGTGGCCGCCGGGCACCTGATCGGGGAGGCCCGGCGGGCCGGTACGGTCACGAACATCGTCTACATCTCGATCGTCGGCGTGGACGCGGTCCCGTTCGGCTACTACACGGTGAAGTACCGGGTCGAGCGGATGCTGGAGGCCTCGGGGCTGGGCGTCACGATCCTGCGGACGACGCAGTTCCACGACCTGGTGGCGATGCTGGTGGACGCCCTGGCGAAGGTGCCGCTGGTGCCGGTGCCGCTGCCGAAGGGGGTCCGGGTGCAGCCGATCGCCGTCGAGGAGGTCGCGGACCGGTTGGCGGAACTGGCCGTCCCGGCCCCGGCGGGCCGGGTCGCGGACATGGGCGGCCCGGAGATCCGCACGCTGGTGGAGCTGGGCCGGGCGTACCTGGCGGCGACGGGGCGCAGGCGCAAGGTGGTCCCGCTGCCGCTGGCGGGGAAGACGTACGCGGCCTTTCGCCGCGGCGGCAACCTGGCTCCGTCCCACGCGGTCGGCAGGACCACCTTCGCCGAGTTCCTGACCGCCCGGGCCGCGCGGTGATCGTTTCGGTGGTGTCCATGCCGGAGGGCGTCGCGCGGCGCACCCCGGTGTCGGAGGCCCGTGAGCGCCTGGCGGAATCCCGTTTCCTGTTCGTGGACGCGGAGCTGCCCGAGGAGGCGCCGCCCGGGGAGCAGCCGGTCGCCCACCTGCTCGGTCTGGAGGCGGATGACCTGGCGTGGCTCGGCCGGGAGGAGGAAGCCGCCCGCGCCGACTTCCTCGGGGACGCCGCCGCGTTCGTCGTCCCCGCGATCGAGGCGGGCGAGGTCATCCACCTGCACGTCGTGGCCACCGAGCGGTACCTGGTCACGGTGCACCGGGGGCCGGCCGCGCTGGTGGAGGGCTTCGTCGCCCGCTTGCCGCACGAAAGGCCCCCCGACGCCGTGGCCACGCTGTTCCTGCTGCTGGGCGAGGCCCTGGAGACCTATCGGCGGTCCGCCGTCCAGGCCCTTCTGGAGGTGGAGGACCTGGAGGACGAAATGTTCCGGCAGCGGGAGACCGAGCAGCTCTACCGCCTGGCGCGGCTGCGCCGGACCGCGGCGCTCCTGCACCGCACGCTCCTCCCCTACCACCAGGCGGCGGAGGAGGCCATCACGCGCCGGGTGTTGAACCGCGACTTCCCCGAGGAGCGCAAGCGGCTCGCCCGTGAGTACCAGCGCACGTCGGAGCTGGTGCTCACGGTCATCGAGGCGCTCCAGGAGGCCGCCCGGCGGGGCTTCGGCACCTATTCCTCGCTGGTGTCCGGCGAGCAGAACGGCGTGATCAACCGGCTGGCGATCGTTTCCACCATCTTTCTGCCGCTGACCTTCGTGACGGGGTTCTTCGGCATGAACTTCGCCTACCTGTCGGACGAGTTGGAGAGCCGGGCCATCTTCTGGGTACTGGCCGTGGGCCTCCAGGTGATCTTCCTGGCCGGGGCGCTCTTCCTCCTGCACCGCACCCGCATCTGGCGCAGGCTCCGCGACGACGAACGCATCGACGACGACCGGTAGGCCGTCCGGGCCGGGCCGGGCCGGTGCGGTGCGGTGCGGCTCAGGGGGCGAAGAGGTCCGCCTGGGCGGCTTCGCGGGCGGCCAGGCGGGCGCCCTCCAGGACGGCCGGGCCGCCGAGGGCGGTGGCGCGGACCTGCGTCGGCGCCGGGGTCAGGGTGGTCAGGCGGTGCGCCACCCGGGCGGCGAGGGCCGGGCCGCCCGCGAGGCCGAGTTCGCCGCCGAGGACCACGCAGCCCGGGTCGAGGATCGCGGCGACGGCCGCCGCCCCGAGCGCGAGCCGCTCCGCGAGGGCGTCCAGGAAGGCCTCCCCGGCCGCGCCGGCGACGGCCTCCTCGACCGGCCCCCGGAACCCGTGCTCCACCGCGAGGGCGCTCACCGCCGCCCGCCCCGCCAGCGCGTGGAAGCCGCCCCCGCAGTCGGTGGCGGAGGGCAGCCCCGCCGTCCCCGGCACCGGGAGGAAGCCGATCTCCCCCGCCCCGCCGGAGGCGCCCCGGCGCAGCCGCCCGTCCAGGACGACCGCCGCGCCGACGCCCCCGCCGAGCCACAGCAGGACGAAGGAGTCCAGGTCCTGCGCGGCGCCGGCGCGCTGCTCGGCCAGGGCCGCCAGGTTGGTCTCGTTCTCCACCACCACCGTGGCGGGCAGCCGCCGCCGGAGGGCGGCCACCAGGTCCCGGTGCCAGGACGGCAGTCCGACGGTGCCGCCGAGCTCCCCGCTGCCGGGGGCGACCAGCCCGGGCGCGCCGACGACCACCGTGTGCAGGGCCTGCGCGCCCGCCTCCCGGGTCAGGGCCTCCAGCCGGTCCACGGCCTCGTCCACGGCGTCGACGGGCAGGGCCGCCGAGGCCAGCGGGCGCCCCAGCAGGTCGGTGACCACGGCGGTGGCGCTGTCGGTCCGTACGTCGAGTGCGGCCAGGTGGGCCCGGCGGGCGACGATCCCATAGAGGCGGGCGTTCGGGCCGCGCCGCTGTGCGCCGGACTCCCCGACGACCTCGATCAGCCCGGCCTCGGCGAGCCGTTCGACGAGGTCGGCGACGGAGGGGCGGGACAGTCCGGTCAGCTGCTTGAGCCGGCTCGCCGTCAGCGGCCCCTCCTCCTGGAGGAGTCCGAGGGCGAGTCGGTCGTTGATGGCCCGGGCCGTGCTCGGCGAGGCGGGGGTCGGGGCGGCGGCGGGGCTCAGCACCTTGGCAGGGATCACGGCGCCCATCTTAGGGAGGGGAAGGCCATTAACTATCAGGCAGGGTCCCTGATAGTTTATCTCCATGACACGGCCCACGACCGGGGACCCCGGCCTCAGCCCGGCGCGCCTGCGCCGCGCCCGCTTCGCGATAGCCGCCGTCTTCTGCGCCCACGGCGCCGTCACCGGCTCCTTCGCCACCCGCATCCCCTGGATCCAGGACCACGCCCAGCTCAGCGCGGGCACCCTGGGCCTGGCCCTGGCCTTCCCCGCCCTCGGAGCGGCCCTCGCGATGCCGCTCGCCGGGCGGATCAACCACCGCTTCGGCGCCCGGACCGCCCTGCGCGGCCTGCTCGCACTGTGGACCCTGTCCCTGATCCTGCCGAGCCTGGCCCCGAACCTGACCGTCCTGTGCTGCGCGCTGTTCGTCTACGGAGCCACCTCGGGCATGTCGGACGTGGCCATGAACGCCCTCGGCGTGGAGACCGAGAACCGGCTCGGCCGGTCGATCATGTCCTCGCTGCACGGCATGTGGAGCGTCGGCGCCCTGCTGGGCTCGGCCGCCGGCACGGTCGCGGCGCACGCGGGGGCCGACGCCCGGCCGCACCACCTGATCGCCGCGCTCGTCCTGACGGCGGCCGGGCTGCTCGCCGTACGGGGCGTACTGGACCTGCGCGGCGACCAGGACGCGCAGGCGCCCCCGCACTTCGCGCTGCCGCCGAAGTCCGCCCTGGTGATCGGCCTCGTCGGTTTCTGCGCGGTCTTCGCCGAGGGCGCGAGCATGGACTGGTCGGCGGTGTACCTGCGGGACGTGCTGCACACCGACGCGGGCCTGGCCGCCGCCTCGACCACGGCGTTCGCGCTGACCATGGGCCTGGCCCGGCTGGCCGGGGACCGGGTGGTGGACCGGTTCGGGGCGGTGCGCACGGTCCGGGCGGGCGGCGTACTGGCCACCGCGGGCGGGCTGCTGGTGATCACGGTCCGTCATCCGGCGGCGGCGCTGGGCGGGTTCGGGCTGATCGGGCTCGGCATCGCGGTGGTGGTGCCGCTGGCCTTCGCGGCGGCGGCGCGCAGCGGTCCGGCTCCGGCGCAGGCCATCGCCGGGGTCGCGACGATCACGTACACATCGGGACTGATCGCCCCCTCGGCGATCGGAGCGGTGGCGGACGCGACCTCGCTCGTGGTGTCCTTCGGTCTGGTCACGCTGCTCGCGTTCGCCCTCGTCGCGGGGGCGGCCGTACTGCGCGGCAAGCCGGCACCGGGGGCGGCCGATCCGGCCAATCGGGACGAACCCGCCTCTATCCGGCCGTAATATATCGGCTGGCCGACTGCGTCCTGCGGACGCACGCCCGGCCTCGTAGTGTGACGAACCGGTGGAACGGAAGTGGTGGGACATGGGCTTCGGCGTGCGCTGGACCCTGCACGGAGACGGGCGGACCCCCGCCCCCGGCGCGGTGGTGCGGCCGGACGAGCGGCTCTCGTGGCCGCGCACCGCCGGGCTCGGCGCCCAGCACGTCGTCGCGATGTTCGGCGCGAGTTTCGTCGCCCCGGTCCTCATGGGCCTGGACCCGAACCTGGCCATCATGATGTCGGGCGTCGCGACCGTCATCTTCCTGCTCGCGACGCGCGGCCGGGTGCCGTCGTACCTGGGCTGCTCGCTCTCCTTCGTCGGCGTCGCCGCCGCAATCCGGGCGGGGGGCGGGAACAGCGCGGTCGTGACGGGCGCCGTGTTCGTGGTCGGCGTGGCGCTGTTCCTGGCCGGTCTGGCCGTGCAGCGGTTCGGCGCCCGGATCATCCACGCGGCGATGCCGCCGGTGGTGACGGGCGCGGTCGTGATGCTGATCGGCTTCAACCTGGCGCCGGTGACCGCCTCCACGTACTGGCCGCAGGACCAGTGGACGGCCCTGCTGACCATGCTGTTCACCGGGCTGGCCGTGGTCTGCCTGCCCGGGTTCTGGTCGCGCATCGCGATCTTCCTGGGCCTGATCTTCGGCTACGCGATCTCCTGGATCTTCGACCTGGTCTTCGGCAAGATCCACTCGACCACGGGCGGGCCGGAGGCGGTGGACCACTGGCGGCTCGACCTCTCCGGGGTCGCCAAGGCCGACTGGATCGGGCTCCCGTCCTTCCACGCCCCGCAGTTCGAGTTGTCGGCGATCCTCATCGCGCTGCCGGTGGTGATCGCGCTGATCGCGGAGAACGCCGGGCACATCAAGGCCGTCGGCGAGATGACCGGCGACCCGCTCGACGACAAGCTCGGCACCGCCATCGCCGCCGACGGCGCGGCGTCCATGCTGTCCACGGCGGTCGGCGGCCCGCCGAACACCACGTACTCCGAGAACATCGGCGTCATGGCGGCCACCCGCGTCTACTCCACGGCGGCCTACTGGGCGGCGGCCGGTTTCGCGCTGCTCTTCGGCCTGTGCCCCAAGTTCGGCGCGGTCGTCGCCGCGATCCCGGGCGGCGTGCTCGGCGGGATCACCGTGATCCTGTACGGCATGATCGGCCTGCTCGGCGCCCAGATCTGGAACAACGGCCGGGTGGACCTGCGCAACCCGCTGAACCTGGTGCCGGCCGCGGCGGGCATCATCATCGGCATCGGCGGCGTCAAGCTCCACTTCACCGACAGCTTCGAGCTGGGCGGCATCGCCCTCGGCACGATCGTCGTGATCACGGGCTACCACACGCTGCGCTACTTCGCCCCGGCGCACATGAAGCAGCAGGAACCGCTGCTCGACGCGGGCACCTCCGCCTACGACGAGCAGGACGGCCCGGACACGCCGCGTTGACGGCCGCTTCGCCCGAACCGGCGAAGCGTACGGCCAAGTTCCCCCCGCTGCCCGTCCCGGCTGCGACGCTGCCTGACATGGAAGCGGTACTCGCGCGGATGCGCGCCCTCGACGAGCGGCTCCCCGCGCAGGACGGCGTCGCCGTCTTCAACCGGGTGTACCTGACGGTGACGCAGACCCTGCACCACCGGATCGGCCACGGGGCGTTCCCCGCGCCCCGCCGGGCCGAGACGCTGAGCGTGCGGTTCGCGGAGCGGTACCTGAGGGCGGTGGAGTCCGACGGGCGGGCCCCGGCCTGCTGGCGCCCGCTGCTCCAGTACCGCCGCCACCCGGGGGTGCGGCCGCTCCAGCACGCGCTGGCCGGGATCAACGCCCACATCGGGCACGACCTGGCGCTGGCGGTGGTGTCCTCCTGCCACGCCCTGGACTGCCCGCCCGCGGCCCTCGAAGCCGACTTCCACCGGGTCGGCGACACCCTGGTCTCCCTGGAGGAGCGCATCAGGGAGGACCTGATGCCGGGCCCGGACCTGCTGGAGGTCGCCGACCCGCTGACCCACCTGCTCGGCTCCTGGAGCCTGGAGCGCGCCCGCGCCGGCGCCTGGGCGGCGGCCCGCCTCCTGTGGACCCTGCGCCACTCCCCCGACCTGGCGGAGGAGTTCACCGACTCCCTCGACGCGAGCGTGGGCCTGATCGGCCGCTGCCTGCTCACCCCGTCACCCCTCAAACCCCGTGCGACCTGGGCGTACGTCCCCTAACCTGACCGGATGCCCAGCTTCGCGACGCACCGCCTCCGCGTGCACGACGCCACGCGGCCGCCGTACCGGAGGCTGTCGGCGCTGCGCACGTGCCTGACCGTGTTCGCCCCGTACGGCTTCTACGGCACCTACCACCACCTGTGCCGCAGCGCCGGGATCCCGCGCGTGCTGGACGAGGACCCCGAGTCGCTGGTGCGGGCGGTGGAGGAACTGCACGGGGCGCGGCTGCTGTGGCTGGCGGAGTTCTCCGCGTGGCAGGCCGGGCGGCGGGCGCAGAAGCGGGCCGGGACGCGCAGGCCCGACCCGCCGCAGCCGTCGGCCGGACTGTTCTGGCCGGACCCGGAGTTCCACCCCGGGGGACGGCTCGTCGAGGTGATGCCCGGGGTGATGCGCGGCCGCTGGAGCCTGGAGGGCCACCAGGGCCGGGACGGGGTCTGCCCGGTGTGCGCGGCGGACCGGGGAACGGTGGAGTGGGCCGGTGACGGGTACGGGCGTCACACCCTGTGCGCGGGGTGCGGTCTGGGGCTCGGCCGCAGGCCGCCCGAGCTGCCGGACGCCCGGGAGCGCGGTGAAGTGCGCGCCGCTCACGGGCGCCGCCGGCAGCTGATCTGGAAGCGCGCCCCGGAGGACGGTCCGCGGGCATGAGAACGGGCCGCCGCCGCGTTCGTACGCGGGGGCGGCCCGTGGTCACGGGGTCCCGGGGATCAGTCCTCGGGGAGCTCGACCGGGGCGATCTCGTCGTAGACGTCGCCGGGGCCGGGGTTCGTGGAGTCGGTCGTGCCGCCGAGGTGGTGCATGACGCCCCAGACCGCGTTCAGGGCGGTCTGGACGGCACCCTCGGCCCAGCCGGCCGTCCAGGAGATGTCGTCGCCCGCGAGGAAGATGCCGCGCTTGTCCTCGGGGAGGCGGTCCTGCATGAAGTGGGTGAACAGGCGCCGCTGGTAGCGGTAGTGGCCCGGCAGGTTCGCCTTGAACGCGCCCATGAAGTAGGGCTCGTTCTCCCAGGACACGGTCACCGGGTTGCCGATGATGTGGCGGCGGATGTCGACCTTGGGGTAGATCTCGCCGAGGGACTTCAGCATGACCTCCATCCGCTCGTTCGCGGACAGCGGCAGCCACTTGAGGCTGTCGTCGCACCACGTGTACGAGAGGCAGATGACGGCCGGCTGGTCCGGGCCGTTGTCCAGGAGGTAGGTGCCGCGGGTCATGCGGTCGGTGAGGGTCATCGACATGACGTCGCGGCCCGTCTCCTCGTCCTTGTCGAGCCAGAACGGCCGGTCGACGGGGATGAAGAGCTTGCTGGACTCCATGTAGTGGGTGCGCTCGATCGCCGTCCAGTGGTCGATCGGGAAGAGCGTGTCGTCACACTCGATCTTGGACAGGAGCATCCAGGACTGGGCGGTGAAGATCGCGGCACGGTACGTACGGATGTCGCCGGACGCGTCGGTGACCGTGATGCGGTTGCCCGCGGTGCGGTGCAGACGGGTCACCGCCGGGCGCGGGGTGCCCTCGTGCAGGGTGGACAGCGAGGTGCCCTGGGCCCAGTGCAGGATCTTCTCGGGCTCGCGCTCCCACAGGCGCAGCGGCAGCTGCTGCGAGCCGCCGACGATGCCGCGGTGGTGGTCGTCCGCCTCGGTGTAGACGACGCGGAGGATCTCCAGGATGGAGTTCGGGAAGTCGGTGTCCCAGCCGCCGGTGCCGAAGCCGACCTGGCCGAAGATCTCGCGCTTGCGGAAGGACTGGAAGGCCTCGGACTTGCAGAGGAAGCCGTAGAAGGTCTCGTCGTCCAGCTTCTCGACCAGCTTGGCCCAGATCTCGCGGATGCGCGGGACGTCCCGCTCGCGCATCGCGGTGTTCATGTCGGAGAAGTCGGCGCCCTCGTCGAGGCAGGCGTTCCACGCGGCGGACACGTCGCGGTAGACCTGCGGGAGGTCGGCGATGGTCTCGGCGTAGTGGGTCTCGCCCTTGAGGTCGACCACCGTGGAGGGGGTGGACTCGGCGAGCGGGTTCGGGAAGGGCTCCGTCACCAGGCCGACGAGGTCGATGTAGTGCTGGAGGGCGGTGGAGGACGGCGGGAAGCGCATGGCGCCCATCTCCGCGGTCAGGCCCTCGGTGCCCGCGCCCTCGAAGCCGACGGTGCGCAGCCGGCCGCCGATCTGGTCGGCCTCGTAGACGACGGGCTTGAGGCCCATCTTCATCAGCTCGTACGCGGAGATGATGCCCGACAGACCGCCGCCGATGACGGCGACCTCGGTGCCGTGCTCGGTCGCCGGTATCTGACCGAGGCCCGCCGGGTGGGCGAGGAAGTCGTCGTACGCGTACGGGAAGTCCGGCCCGAACATGGTGATCGGGGGCTGACCGTCGCTGTGCGGGACGGCGGTGGTGGGCACCGTGGACGTCATGGGGGTACGTCTCCTTGCGGGGTGTGGCAGGGGGCGGCGGGCGGCGGGTGGGCTCAGACGAGGGAGGCGTAGAGCCCGGGGCGGCGGTCGCGCAGGTAGGGGTTGGTCTCGCGCGACGCCTTGAGCAGCTCGGGGTCGGCCTCGCCGAACACCATCTCCTCGCCGCGGCCGGCCCGGGTGCGGGTGACTCCGTCCGGGCTGGCGAGGCAGCTGAGGCCGACGAACTCGAACTCGCCCTCGGGGCCGGTCCGGTTCACGTACGCGATGTACATCTGGTTCTCGAAGGCCCTGACGGGGACCAGCTGTTCGGCCACGAACTGGAACGGGTGCATCTGCGCGGTCGGGACCAGGAGGAGGTCGGTCCCGGCCAGGCCGTGGGCCCGTACGTTCTCGGGGAACTCCACGTCGTAGCAGATCATGATGCCGATGCGGAGGCCGTTCAGGTCCGCCTGGACGACGGGGATGTCGCCGGGGGTGAAGGCGTCCTGCTCGAAGCAGCCGAAGAGGTGGGTCTTGCGGTAGTTCGCGAGCGCGGTCCCGTCGGGGCCGATGAGCTGCGCCGCGTTGTAGACCGCCCCGTCCGCCTTCTCGGGGTAGCCGTACAGGACGGCGATCCCGTGGCGGCGGGCGATCTCGCCGATGGCGACGGCGGACGGGCCGTCGGCCGCTTCGGCGAGACCGGGGACGTCCTGGAGGTCCAGCGCGTAGCCGGTCAGGAACATCTCCGAGGTCACGAGGAGCCCGGCCCCGCCCTGTGCGGCGCGCGCGGCGGCCTCGTCGAGCCGCTTCAGGTTCTCGGCGGTGTCGCCGAGCCGTCCGGAGCTCTGGAGGAGTGCGGTGCGCAGCGGGGCCATGGCGTACCTCTGTGACAGGTGGGATGGGGGTCCTAAAACGGTACGTTCGCGCGTTCGACCGCGACAAGCCGTGACCGTTGCGCCGGGAGCATCGATTCGTTGCGCGTTCTGGGCGGTGGGCGGCGATTCGTTGCGTGGCGCCGTTACGAGGCGGCCCCGAAGGCCGGGTGGGCGCGCAGGCGGCGGACGTACGCGCGCAGGTTCGGGCCGGCGGCGGGCAGGACGGCGGGGTCGAGCAGGGCCGTCCACAGGTCCGCGTCGGTGACGGTCGGCCGGTCCCCGAGAGCATACGGCCGGACGGCGAGCCGGCGGTCGAGCAGGGCGAGGGCGGCGGCCCGGCCGGGGGGGGGGGGGGCCGGGTTGACTGCTGGGGCCTGGTCACGTCGTACTGGGCGTCTTCCCGGGGGGGGGGGGGGGGGCGGCGGACGGGGCACGGTGGGTCAGCCGCGCGCACCACCGGTGGGG
>NZ_JBHWBP010000110.1:0-21830 GCF_042735575.1 Streptomyces sp. NPDC059564
GGCGGCGACCAGCAGGCGGGCCCGCTGGTTCGCCAGGCGGGCGCCGTGATCGCGGCGGATGAGATGCAGGGACAGGTCGAGGCCCGCGGCGACGCTGCCCGAGGTCAGCACCTGGCCTTCGTCGATGTACAGCTCGTGCGGCTGCACCGTCACCTGCGGGTACTGCGTAGCCGGCGCCGGGGCGTACCGCCAGTGGGTGGTGGCCCGGCGGCCGTCGAGCAGGCCGGCGGCGGCGAGGGCGAACGCCCCCAAGCAGATGGACACCATTCGGCTGCCGCGGGTCGCCGCCTCCGCGAGCGCGGCGGTGACCGCGGCGGAGGGTGGGTCGGGCTCCAGGTACTCCGGGACGATCACGGTGTCCGCGGTCTCCAGGGCGTCCAACCCGTGGTGGAAGCGCGTAGGAAGGCCGAAGGGCTGCAGGAGCGGTCCTTGTCCCACTGGCGCCACGCAGCCCAGAGCCTGCACAGGGCGCTGGCAGTCATCGCCCACTTCACTTGGCTGACGGACTGGGCGAAGGAGAGCCACCTCGAGAACCTGCCGGAGGGCACGGAGGGCACGGAGGGCACGGAGGGGCGTTGGCGCGGGGGCGAGCCAGACATCCTGGACGGATTGGATCGGTGGAGCCTCAGTGTGGGGTGACCTGGAGAGCGTGATCACTCCTTGGATCAAGGAGGTCGGTCCCGCGCCAGAGGCTGACGAGCACCCGTTTTCGGGTCACTGCGGTGCACGGCAGGATGGCCACTTCGGTGCCGGTTTGGGCCTTGCGGCCCGGGCTCAGGGTGTTGCCGGTGGGACGTATCGGGAGCGTGACAAGGAACACAATCGGCGCCTGTTCACCATGGCGCGTGGCGTCCCCACGTGCGGAGCCTCGACACCGGCCGCTCCGGCACGCTGCTGCTCGTCACCGTGTGGGAGGGTCTGCCGGCGATTGCCCCGTTGGACCTCTCGCCACCGGGGCCTCGCGGCGAGCGACGACCTCTAGACCGTGGCGGACCTGCCGGCCCGCGATGACTTCGACTGGTGCGGCAAGTGCGGCGGCCATGCCGTACGCAGGCTGACCGAAACCCGGCTCTCCTACTACCGTGCTGCCCACCGGCTGCACGACAGTGCTGATCAAGCGGCTTTCGAAGTCGTACATCGAAGGGCTGTTCCGGAGGAATCCGAAACAGCCCTCGATCGTTCTCGGGCCCCGCGAGCACGGCCGGTACGGCGCCCGGGCGGACCTGCGGTGGAAGCGCCGGCGCCGTAGGTCGCACCGACCGCCGCAGGCTAAACTTTCGCCACATGACCAGCTCGGACGCAGTCGCTCGATTCCTTGAGGCCCCATATATTCTGGATCTTTTTGCCGGTCCGGGTGGTCTTGACGTGGCCGCGCACATGCTCGACGTGCCCTCGCTCGGAATCGAGTGGGACGAAGGCGCCTGTGAGACGCGTTACGCGGCCGGGCTCCCCACGTGGCATGCGGACGTCAGTGCGGTGCGTCGGGAGCGGTTCCACGAGCTGCCCAAGGAACTGAACGTGCTGGCCGGCGGTCCGCCGTGCCAGACGTACTCGGTGGCGGGCCACGGCGCGGGGCGCAAGGCCCTGGACAAGGTCGAGAAGCTCATCGGCCAGCTGGTCGACGGTGCCGGTGAGGAAGAGATCGACGAGCAGCTGAGGAAGCTGGGCGGAGACCCCAGAACCGCTCTGGTCCTGGAACCCCTCCGGTACGCGATCAAGGCTCTCGGTTGCTCGAACCGGGAGGGACGACCGTTCGACGTGATCGTCTTGGAACAGGTGCCCGCGGTCAAGGCTCTCTGGGGGGTCTACAAGACAGCCCTGGAGAGGGGCCTGCCACGCAACGACGCGTCGAGAGTGCGGTACAAAGTCGCCAAGGTCGAGACTCTGCACACCGAGGCGTACGGCGTCCCCCAGACTCGCCGCCGTACGATCCTGATCGCGCGGCTCGAGAAGCACGGCACCCCTCCGCTTCCCCCGTCGACTCACCACACCTACAACCCGCACAAGCCGATGCAGGGTGGCCCCGAGGACGCGAGCGTGGTGGCCCGGGTCGTCCAGGACCAGCTGCCGATCGTGGGAACCGAAGAGAGGCCGAAGCCCTGGGTCTCGATGGGAGAAGTACTCAAGGCGACCAAGCAGAGGCCCGCGGGCAGGAAGTCCTCTTTCGAGATCGTGTCGAACTACGGCAGCGGCGGCGATCCGAAGAAGCGCGGCATCCGGACCGATGGCCAACCGTCGTTCACGGTCACGGGGAAGGTCTCCCGGAACGCCGTACGGCACTTGGACGGCATCACCCCGCACGCCCCGGATCGCCTGACCATCCCCGAGGCCGGCATCCTCCAGACCTTCCCGCCCAACTACCCCTGGTCGGGAGGTGATCAGTCGCAGCAGGTCGGCAACGCGGTGCCCCCACTGTTCGGGATGCACGTGCTCGCGGCGGCGCTGGCGCTGCCGCTCCCGCCGGAGGAGAACCTGCGGGAGGACTGGCCCAAGGTCGGCGACGAGGAGCGCGCCGCTCTCCGCAAGGAGGGCTGCGGAGCTTCGGACGACTGTGGCCCCGACTGCCCGAAGCCCGAGGATCAGTCCTCCCTCTCGGCCTCCTCCGACTCGTCCCGTCCCCGGACCGATGCGTCCGTGAACAGTTCGGCGAAGTAGTCCACCAGCGTGCTCACCGAGGACTCTGGCGCCGGCTCCTCGTCGGGGCCGGTCGGCAGCGCGTTCCGTGACACCTGGCGGGCGGTTTCGGCCTCGTCGATCCAGTCGAGCAGCGGACGGGACTCGCGCTCGGCGTCGGGGGCGATCACGTCGTACATCAGCGTCGCGGCGGAGGCGTTGACGGCTCCGACCAGGGCGTTGACCTCACGGCCGGTGGCGATCACGCCCTTCGTGACCAGTCGGACGATCGCCTGGGCGGTGGGCCGGTGGTTGATCACGGACATGCGCAGGGCGGTGTTGAGGATGTCCTGGTTGCCGCATGCCGTGACGACGGGGTTGTAATCCCAGCCGTTGCGGAAGAGTTCGGCCGTCCACCAGAGGCGGGCGAAGGACTGCTTGTGGTACTGCCCCCGGAAGCGTTCGACCACCACCTTGGCGACCTTGCCGTCCTTGGGTTCCGGTAGGTGCCGCCAGAGCACGTAGTCCGGGGCGACACCGAGGGCAAGGTAGTTCCAGACGCCGGGGTCGGCTGCCTCGCGGCGAGTGAGCCGGAGGGCCGCGTGTAGACGAGGAGCGAGCCAGGCGTCGGCCTGCGTGGCCTTGAGCTCGTGGTTCCGGCAGTAGGCCATGGCGTCCTCGACCAGGTCCCGGACGGGCCGCAGTTCGCCACGTCGGTCGGAGTGCGGCAAGGGTTCGGCGACCTGGTTGAGTTTGATGCTCGGCACGTCCTCGCGGCCGGTGAACAGTCCTTCGGTGAGGAATTCGGCCGCCTCGGCATTCGGGAGCAGTGCGAGGCGCTCCGGGAAGTGGCTGGGCCGGTCGGTCATGCGTCGTCTCCCTGCGTGAGTCGTTCCAGGTCGCGGATGGTGGTGGTGAGCGTCCGGGGGACGCCCGCACGCCGGGAGGCGGCGAAGTGGATTCGGGGCTGGAGTTCTCCCCAGCCGGTGGCGGAGGCTCCGGTGCGGGCCGCGTGGAGCTCGCGCAGGGCGTGCTCCGGCTCACGATCGGGGTACACGTCGGGGAGCATCTCCCGGAGCACCTCGCCCTGCCAGCCGTGCGGGAACAGCGGCGTGCCGTCCTCCTCGACCTCCAGGTCGCCGACGGCGGAGTGGAAGACGGCGGTCCAGACCTCGGAGCACATCTGGGTGAGGAGGAGTTCCCGGACGGTCCTCTCCGCGCCGTTTCCGCCGTCCGCTGCGAACAGGTCGCCGAGCCCGTCGAAGTCGGCGTTGACGCGTACGACGGGGATCCGTCCGGTGGTGTCAACCAGCCAGGGGGAGTCCTTGAAGCGCTGGAGCCGGCTCGCCCCGGAGGCGAAGCCGACCATCCTGACGTCGAGTTCGCGGGCGAGCGAGGGCGCGGCCTCGATGACGTCGATGAACCATTCCACGTCGGAGGTGGCGATCACCCGGCCGGGGACGCCTTCCACGGTGGCGACGACGTGGACCGAGAGGGGGGCGCGGTCGAGGAGGTCGCAGCGGTGGATGTACAGCTCGGCGGTCCGTTCGCGACCGTCGTCGGACACCGGGGAGAACTCCACGGCCGTACGGGTGTTGGTGGCGCGCTCGGTGAGCACGGCGACGACCTTGACGTCCTGCCAGGGCCCCGCGGGGTCCACCGCCTTGGCCGGGAGGCCGACGGAGAGACGAAGTCGGGCCTGGGTCCAGTCGGGGCGGTCCTCGTCGGGTCCGAGGGCCAGGACGCGTTCGACGGTGGAGATGTACTTGCTCTCCACGTCCTCCCAGGGCTCACCCTCGGCTTTGAGCTGGGCGCTTTCGACGCGCCAGGACACGTTGCCGGTGAGCCGTCGGTAGGGGTAGACCTTCACGCCTGCTCCCCCTTTCCGATGCGGAGTTCGACCACGAGTCCGGTGAGTTGGGCCCGAACCGGGTGGCGGGACACGTCGGTGACGCCCCGGAATACGGCCTTGCGGCTGCCGGGGACCAGACGCAGGGCCCCGTCGCCGACCTCGCAACCGCTGACGGCGACGAGGTCCTTCCAGGGCGCGGCGGGACGGGGGCCGGAGCGCACGTCGAACTTGGCGATCGGCGTGAGCGGGCGGTCCGTGTCGACGCCGGGCGGCACCCGCAGGTCGACGGTGACCGACCAGGCTCCGGTTTCGTCGATCAGCGCGTCCACGTTGTCCAGCTCGGGCAAGGCCGCCGCCCCGACGGGCCGCGCCTTCTTCGCGGCGCCACCCACCTTGAGCCGACCCGCGATCTTGGCTTCTCCGCCGCTGCGGCGCTTGGCCCGGGGCACGGCGACCAGGTCGCGTACCGAGTTGTTGGCAGCGGTGGTCAGGGCGGTGATGCGTCGGTGGGCGGAAGGCGAGTAGCTGAGGCGGAGTTCCTCGGTCTGGCCCCACTTGTTGTGCTCGGGCGGTTCGGAGGCACGGAGGAACTCCTCGGCGGCCTCGGCACCGGGGGCTTCCCGACCTGCCGCGCGGCCGGTGAGCAGGATGGCCTGGAAGGGATTGGTGCCGATCGGGACGTTGCCGACGGCGCTGTCCTTGACGGTCATGTGGTTGCCCCGCATGGAGACGAGCCGGTTGGGGCGGCCGTCGGCGTCCTCGGCGTTGGTGACCAGGAGTACCGCCTCGTGGGGTACGCCGCCGCGCATCTGGCCGCCGTGCAAGGGCACGTTCAGCTGCACGGTGGCGCGCGCGACCTGACCGGGGGCGGTGAGGCGGTCGACGGTGTCGCCTTCGAGGTAGGCGCGCAGGGCGCGGGTGCGGGAGGGCTGGGTGACAGCCGGATCCACGTGCTCCTCGGCGATGAGGACCTCGCCGTTGCGATAGGTGCGGACGGACGCTTCCAGGTGCGGCTTTTGGCCACCGCCTCCGGTCATGGCGGCCCAGAAGTTGCGGCCGAGCGCGTCGACCAGTCGGGCGTGCACTCGGTGGACGGAGTCGTCGTCGGTGTTCTCCTCCTCGTCGACCGTGCCGGCGCCGGACGCCAGACTGGCGACGTCGTGGGCGCCGACGATGAGGAAGGAGGTGCCGGGGGCCGCGCTGTCGCGGGTGAGATGGAGCTTCTCGACGGTCTCCTCGTCCGCCCACCAGGAACGGGCCACGTCAGTGGACCTGGCGTCGGGGTCAGGACGCCCGAACCAGGCCGGGCCCGCGAACTCCCGACCGTCGACCTCGCGCCAAGGGAGATCGAGCCGGCCGATCAGGCGGCGCTCGGTGCGACCCTCGTGGGGCTCGGACAGGGTGGAGTTGATGAGTACGAGGCCGAGTCGGCTCGTGGCCCAGAGGGTGGCTTTGCCCAAGCCGTAGGAGCCGCCTGCCCCGACGTCGTTCTTGTGACTGTCGAGTTGTCGACGGACGACGGCGGCGAAGAGCCCGTTGTCGTAATCGCCGCCGGTCAGGCCGGTGGCGTTGTAGTCGTCGACACGGAGCAGCACCAGGCGGTCGTGCTGGTACATGTCACGCAGTCCGGCCGCGATCGTGCGGGAGACCTTGCCCTGCTTGCCGCTGTCGGCGGTGAGCGCCTCGTAGTGGGGGAGCAGCCGCTCCCAGTCGATGGCCTCGCGGAAGCGGGCGAGGGCCTCGCCGGTGAGTTCGTGCAGGGTGTGCCGGACCCGGACGGGCTCGGAGGGGTCGAGGCGCGCGTCGAGGCTGTTCTGGGTGGCCTCGCGGGCGAGGACCGAGACGTCGGCTTCGAAGGCGAACGCGGCGGCGTTGCCGTACTCACGGCCGCCGTCGGCGTGGGCCGGGCGGTGGTACCAGGAGATCGGCAGCCCCGCCTGGGCGTCGGTGCTGCGGGTGTGGATGGTCTCCAGGTCGGTCTTGAGCACCTCGGCGATGCGTCGGATGGTTTCGTCCCGGGGGACCGAGCGGCCTACGATCCAGGCGGAGACGGCGGCTCTGGTCATGCCCAGCTCCTCCGCCAGATCGGTCTGGCTCTTCCTGGCGTTCTTGAGCTGGCGCGCCAGCCAGGGGCCGAAATCCTCAGCCGCCTTCACGTCCCACCTGCTTCCGCTTGCATGCCTTGTTCACGAGGTGAAAGCCACCGTACCGCATCGCTGTTGACGTCGAAGGGTTCTTGTCAAAAGCTCTTTGACAGACAGGGATGCCGGCTCGAGTGCACTGTCGGAGCACTCAAAGCGGATCTTGAGAATCCGCCCGATTCGCACGCCAATTCCCTGGAAATCCTTCGGAATTGGGTATGGAATCGGCGCGACAACGCCCCTTGCGGACCGGCGGGAACCCATGGTTGAGTTCGATCTCGGCTGCCCCGCAAGCAACTTGGGACAACCTCTCTCCCAAGGCACAGCTGTGTCTTCTTCCCTGACTTTCCTCCGGGGGTCCGTACACGGATTTCCGTACGAGCCGGTTTTCGATCCGGAACCCGATCGGCCGCCAGCGCGTCGTCACCGTCACCGTCACGTTCACCGTGCAACTCGCCTGTTGACAGCACCGACCGTCGTCTCTGTCCGTCCGTCCCACCGTCCCGAAGTGGAACCTTTCGTGGCCGATCCGCAGTCCCCGGTGATCCGCACCGTCACCGAGCAGTCCCTTCGAGTCCTGGAGACCTACCGTGTCGACCCGGGCCTGATCCCCGAGCACGCCAACGGCGAGCGCCGCATCACCCAGGGCGGGTACGGCGACCGTCAGCTCTTCGAGTTGGTCCAGAACGCCGCCGACGAGATCCGTGACGATCCCGGCGGTCGGATCCACGTCGTGCTCACCGACACCCACCTGTACTGCGCCAACCAGGGTGAGCCGGTCACCGCCGAGGGTGCGGAGACCATCCTGCGCATGAGCACGTCCCGCAAGCGCGGCGGGCAGATCGGCCGGTTCGGCGTGGGCGTGAAGTCGGTCCTGGTCGTGACCGACGCCCCCGAGTTCTTCAGCCGCACCGGCAGCTTCGGTTTCGATCGGGCCTGGTCGTACGAGCGGATCCGGAACGTTCCCGGCGTGCGCGAGCGGCACGGCGACGAGTTCGAGGCGCCCGTGCTGCGCATGGCCCGTGAGCTGGACATGAGCGCGGAACGCCTCCAGGACCGGGTGCTGGATGAGCTGCTGGAGTGGGCCACCACGGTGGTCCGCCTGCCGCTGCTGCCCGGCGCGGCCGACCGGCTGGGCAAGGACATGCACGGGCACCAGGGCGTGGCCAGCCACGAGACCCGTGAGGAATTCCCCTCCGGCTTCCACCTGTTCTCCCCGCATGTGGGCCAGGTGGTCATGGAGGACCGCAGGCCCCGCCCGATCGCACGCCGGGCACTCCGCGCCGGGCAGGACGGCAGCCTGCGCACGGTCCACGAGGAGCGCGTCGGCAAGCCGCCGGCCACCTCGCGGTGGCAGGTCTTCACCCACACGCACGAGCCGACCCAGACCGCCCGCCGCGACGCCGGTGAACTGCACGACCGGGTGTCCGTGGAAGTGGCCTGGGCGGTGCCCGGCTACCGGGCGGACGAACGGACCGGTCTGCTCAGCGCCGCCGATGCCCGCGGACGAGGCAGGTTCTGGTCCTTCTTTCCGACCAAGTACGAGATGACCCTCAGCGGCATCCTGAACGGTGCGTGGAAGACCAATGAGGACCGGCAGAACCTGCTGGACTCGTCGCCCTTCAACGTCGAGATGATCCAGGTCGCGGCCCGTCTGGTGGTCGGGTCGCTGCCCGAGCTCGCCCCCGCCGAGGACCCCGGCGCGTACCTCCCGCTGCTGCCCGGCCGTACCAAGGGCGTGGAGGTCATCAGTTGGGCCGACGGCCTGCTCACCGAACAGATCTGGGTCGCGACCGCGGTGCGTCCGTCCCTGCCGGACCAGGACGGAGTCCTGCGCACCCCCGGTGAGCTCGACATCCACCCCGACCTGGGGCGGGACAGTACCTTGCGGAACCGATGGCTGCGGACCTGGCACTCGTACGACGGGCGGCCCCGCCGGTGGGTGCACCCTTCGGTCGAGGCCACGGACCTGCGGTCGGGCAAGATCCAGCACATCCTGGGCGCGGCCGGACGGCACCGGGCCTCGGTCGTCGAGTGGCTGGAGGCACTGGTCTCCGACGGCTCGGCGAAGGCTTCGGAGACCGCGATCCGCATCGTCGCCGACATGATCGAGTCGAAGGCCTCCTGCGCCGTCGAGGCCCGGAAGGCCAGGATCGTGCTCACCGAGGAGCACGGCCTGGTCGCCCCGGTGGGCGGTGTGGTGTACCGGCGCGCCGAGGAGGACGGTCTGCGGGAGTCGCTGGTCTACGTGGACCGTGCCCTGTCCGACGACCCTTCGCTCTCCTCCGCCCTCACCACCCTCGGCATCCAGGAGGCCGACGTCCGGGGGCGCTTCGTGAGCATCCTCGACCAGGGCTTCGCCTCGTACGGTCCGCAGGAGTGGATCCGGTTCTGGGAACTGTTCCACCGGGCGGGCGCCTCCGTGGTGGGCCACGAGGTGACCAATCGGGTACCGGTACCGATGGACACCCTGATGGTGCGGACGGCGGACGGCCGTTTCCACGTCATGCGCGACTGCATGCTGCCGGGTGTCGTGGTCACCGCGGAGAGCGACCCCGGGGTCGCGGTGGACATGCGGTTCCACTCCGACGACGCGGGCTTCTTCCGCGAGTTGGGCCTGCGGGACCGCCCGACCTCCGGCCACAAGCCCGAGGCGGAGCCCTGGTTCGAGGAGTACCGGCAGGTCGCGCACGCCGCGTACTGCCGCACGCTCGACGACCGGGCGAGCCGACCGACCCTTGCCAGGACCCGGATCGAGGGTGCTCCTGTCGGCGGACCGCTCCACCTGCTGCCCCGGCTCTCGGAGGAGGCCCGCGCCGCATTCCTCCAGGCGCTGCCCGAGGACGCGCTGATCGAGAACTGGACGCTGCAGATCGGTGTGCAGGCCGGCACGCGTCGGACTGCCCAGTCCCCGATCCGCTGGATGCTCACCCGGCATGGTCGGATCAGGACCTCGCAGGGCCTCAAGTCTCTCAAGGAGGCGGTGGGCCCGCAGCTCGACGGCTACCGCGACGTGCTCCCGGTGGCTTCGATCAGCCAGGAGAAGGCCCGCAAGCTGGGACTCGCGGACAGCGTCGAGAAGGTCCGTCCCCGACAGTGGGAACAGCTGCTGGAGAAGCTCCAGGAGAGCGAGGACGACTCGTTCGTCGGCTCCACCTACGCCCTGCTGACCCGCCTGGAGATCGACTTCCCCGAGGGCTCCCTGACCCGCTGCAGGATCGGCGACGCCTGGGACACCCGGGAGGACGGCGAGATCGCCGTCGCCGCGAGCCCGGAGGAGTACCGCTCGCTGCGGGCCGAGCGGGTGCCGGCCCTGCTGCTTCCGGACCAGGAGTCCGCCGACCTCATGGTCGACCAGTGGGGCATGCTGCGCCACGACGACGTCGTCAGCCGCGAGACCCGCCACGAGTCGACCGTGCAGGCGGTCCCCCTGTCCGAGGAGTTCCCGACGCTGCGGCAGAAGATGGGAACCTCGGTCGGCACGTACTCCCTGCTGCGTTGCTCCACGCTGGAGGAGGTCGTCCGCACCCCGCACGGCGCACGGGCGAAGTCCCTCGAGAGCGCACGCCAGGGCAACGTGATCAAGGCCCTGGACTCGCTGGACCGGCTCGGCCTGCTGCGGGCCGTGGACCGTGAGCTGGGTCTGCGGATGGGCGAGGCCGGTTGCCGCGCGGTGCTGGACGCCCAGGCCCGCCAGGAGCAGGACGAGAAGGTGCGGTCCGCACTGAAGGCGATCCGCGATGCCCAGGACGTGACGGCCAAACTGGAGCTGCTGATCGGCGCGGAGTCCCTGCGCGACCGGCTGCCCGCCGGGTTGATGGAGGCCGAGCGCCAGGAGCTGGGCGGGCAGGGGCCCACCGGGCGTCGGATCGCACAGATGGCGTTCAACGCGCACGGCGACACCGTGCTCAAGACCCACGTCCGCGACATCCAGGAGCGTTTCCCTGGCGCCCCATCGTCCTACACCGGTGGCTCGGCGGCGGTCTCCTTCGTCTCCGAACTCGGTCTGCCCGCGCCCTTCGCCGGTCACCGGGCCCCGACCCTCGAACAGAGCCTGACGGTGGACGGTCCGCGCGACTTCCCGCGCCTGCACGAATACCAGGAACGCCTCGCCCTCAACATCTTCGAGATGTTGGACCGACTGGCCCCGCAGCGGGCCATGTTGTCGCTGCCCACCGGCGCCGGCAAGACGCGCGTCACAGCCGAGGCCGTGATCCGCTGGGTCAAGCAGGCCGGCGACCTCAAGGGCCCGATCCTGTGGATCGCCCAGACCGAGGAACTGTGCGAACAGGCGGTGCAGAGCTGGCAGTTCGTCTGGGGCAAGGCCGGTGCGCAGACCCGACTGACGATCAACAGGCTGTGGACCTCGAACGAGGCGGCCCCGGTCACCGACGGGCCGCAGCTCGTCGTGGCCACCGACGCCAAGCTCCAGACGTGCCTGGACACCGACCGATACACCTGGCTGCGGGCCGCCGCGCTGGTCGTGGTCGACGAAGCACATGTGGCGACCAGCCCCCGCTACACCGAGATCCTGAGCCTGCTCGGCCTGACCCAGCACCGGACCGAGCGGCACCTGCTGGGTCTCACCGCCACCCCGTTCCGCGGCGACAACGAGGAGGAGACCCGCCGCCTGGTCAACCGGTTCGGTGCGCGCCGCCTGGACGAGGGCGTCTTCCCCTCCGAGGGCGCCTACGGACACCTCCAGAAGCTGGGAGTGCTGGCGCAGGTCGAGCATCGGGAGCTGACCGGCGGCACCATCGAGCTGTCCCGCCAGGAGCGGGAGAGCACCGAGCAGTTCAGCCTGCTGTCCAAGGCCGCCGAGCAACGGCTGGCCGACGACCACGACCGCAGCCGTCGCATCGTCTCGGAGATCGCGGCCATGCCCGAGGGCTGGCCGGTGCTGGTGTTCGCCACCTCGGTGGAGCACGCCAAGTACCTGGCGGCCCGCCTGAAGGACCACGGGATCTCCGCGTCCTCGGTGGACTCCACCACCTCCGACAGCGACCGTCGCTCCCGTGTGCGGGAGTTCCGGGACGGCAGGGTGCGGGTGCTCACCAACTACGGCGTCCTCACCCAGGGCTTCGACGCCCCCGCCACCCGCGCCGTGGTGGTCGCCCGACCCGTCTACAGCCCGAACGTGTACCAGCAGATGATCGGACGCGGTCTGCGCGGCCCCCTCAACGGTGGCAAGGAGACCTGCCTGATCCTCAACGTCCGCGACAACATCCGGAACTTCGACACCGCCCTCGCCTTTACCGAGTTCGAGCACCTGTGGAGCAAGAAGTGACCTTCGCCTCCGAGGACGGGCCTGTCCTCACACCCGAGCAGCAGGCCGTCGTGGACCAGCCCTGGGACACCCGCCTGCTGGTCACCGCCGGGGCGGGGACGGGCAAGACCCACACGTTGGTGCGGCGCATGGACGCGCTCGTCGGCGCCCTCGAACCGGAGGAGGCCCTGGAGGCCTCCGAGTTGCTGGTCCTCAGCTTTTCCCGAGCCGCCGTTCGTGAGCTGCGGGACCGGATCGCCCGGCACGGCGAGCACGCCCGGCGGGTGCGGGTGCAGACCTTCGACTCCTGGGCGTACTCCCTGCTGGTGCAGGCGTACCCGGAGGGCGGGTGGTCCGATTTGTCCTTCGACGAGCGCATCCGGGCGGCCACCGACGCCATCGAGAAGGGCACCCTGGAGTCCCTGGAGTCCGGTTCGCCCGCGCACGTGATCATCGACGAGGTGCAGGACCTCGTGGGAGTGCGCCGGGAGATGGTGGAGTCGCTGCTCGACCGACTCCAGGATTCCTGCGGGTTCACCCTGGTCGGCGACTCCGCCCAGGCGATCTACGACTTCCAGATCAAGGATCCGGAGGAGTACGCCGATCGCGCCGACCTCTTCCTCCGCTGGGTGCGGGCCTCCTACACCGACGACCTGGTGGAGCTGCGACTGACGCGGAACTTCAGGGCCGTCACCCCCGAAGCACGGATCGCGCTCCCGCTCGGCCCCGCCGTGCAGGGCATCGGCAGCGCTCCCGAGGGCGCCGACGCGGCGGCCGAACGGCGCCACGGGGAGCTGCGGGAGCTGCTGCTCGACCTGCCCGACCTGGGCTCGCTCGGCGACTTGTTCACCCTGGACTCGCTGCGCTCCTTCCCCGGCACCGGTGCGATCCTGACCCGCGACAACCGTCAGGCCCTTCTCGTCTCGGAGTTACTGCACGCCCAGGGCGTGCCCCACGCTCTGCGGCGATCGCTCCAGGACCGGCCGGTGCCGTACTGGGCCGCCGAGCTGCTGCGCCGCACCGAGGCCGCCACGCTGACCGAGGAGCGGCTGCGTGAGCTGCTCCGCGGGATGCCACTGCCCGAGGGGACCGACCCGGACCGGGTCTGGCGGGCCCTGCGTGCGGCGGCGCGCGGTACCGGTCGGGGAACGCTCGACGTGAAGCGGCTGCGCCGACTGGTGGCGGAGCGCCGCTTCCCGGACGAGCTGGCCGACCCGGAACCGGCCCGACTGGTCGTGTGCACGGTGCACCGCTCCAAAGGCCTGGAGTTCGACCGGGTGGTGCTGCTCACCCCGCCGACCGTGGCCGAGCTGAGGCGTCGCAACGACGAACTCGACGTGCCCGCCGAGGCGCGCGCACTCTACGTGGCGATGACCAGGGCCCGAGAGGACCTGTACCGCGTCGCCGCGCCGGACACGGTGACGGTACTCAAGCACAAGCCGACCGGCCGCTGGTACCGGGGAGTTCCAAACCCGCGCCACAGGTGGCGGCGCGACGGCGTCGAGGTGCGGGCCGGCGACGTGTGCGCCCTGGAACCGGCCGACGTCATGAACGACGCCTTCGGAGCCCAGTCGTACCTGCTGGGGCGGGTGCGGCCCGGGGACGCGGTGATGTTCCGGCTGCGCGACAGCCTCCCCATGGGCCCCGAGCAGAGCCCTCGGTACGCGCTGCTGCACGAGGGACGGGAGATCGGCGACGCCGCCGAGGTCTTCAGGAGTGCGTTGCACTCCGTCCTGAAGGTCGGTACGACCTGGGAGATCCAGTGGCCCGAGGAGATCTCCGGCCTGCGGATCGACTGTCTGGAGTCGGTCGCAGGCAGCACCGCCGCCGGGGCCAACGCGGGCCTGGGCGACCACGGGGTGTGGATCGCCCCCCGCATCAGCGGAATCGGAAGGTTCCGGCGTCCCGCCGGGGCCGAGGAGGAGCAGGAATGACCATTCACGCAGGGCGGCACGCCGCGCACTACGAGGTCCGCGAGGACCTGGTGGCCCGGCTCCGCCGTGAGCTGCTGGGCCCCGATGTCGACGCCTCCACCGATGACCGCGCCGAAGTGCTGGACCAGGACGCCCCGATCACCCGCTACTCCACGGGAGTGCTCTTCCCCCGCCCGGCGGACGACGAGGCGGGCCTTCGTCTCCGGGAGGATGCCTCCGAGGAGGAGGGTCTGGACGAGGAGCCTGTGACCGGGGCGGACAGCCTCGACGAGTCCCGGCCGACCGTCGAGCGTCCCAACACCGGTGACCGGCGCCCGTCCACGGTCGGCCTGACCTTCGCTGTCGACCTCGCGGCCTGTCGGGAGATCGTGATCTCGGCGCGCGCCGCCGTGTACGAGCCGGAGGACGACGAGGGCCGGAAGGTCTCGGCCCGCCGCAGCGAGGCCCGCACTACCTCCGACCAGCGGGAGCGCTGGCGTCGGGTGCAGCTGGACCTGCCGGACACCACGGTCGACGTGACGTACCCGGGGCGTGGTGCCTCACGCGACCTGGTCGACGGCACGGCCCGCCTGGACGTGCACGTACGCCGTCCGTCGCCGGAGACCGGTACGGTCACCGTCACGGTCACCCTGGTCAACACCCAGAAGGTGGGCGAGCGGGAACTCCAGGACGCCTTCGCCTTGTTCCAGACCGGGCTGACGGTCCGTGCCGCCAACGGGTCGAGCGCGTTCGTGGAGCGCCCCACCGCCTTGTCCGCCATGGACCCCGAGCTGGAGACCAGCCGGCTGCTGCACCGGCACGCCCCCACCTTCGCCGCCGGCCACGGCTGTGCGGCGATGTGGGACTGGACCCCGCCCCCGGTCGGCCTCACCGATGTGGTGCGTGCGGGCGTGGTCGAGGTGCGCACCGAGTTCGTGCCCACCCATGAGGTGCTGCTCACCGACTCCAACCCGGAGATCGACGCCGGTTCCCTCACCATGCTGGGCCTCGCCGACGCCCCCGACGTCGAGGTGCTCGGCGCTCTGGAAGGGCTGGCCACAGGCTACGAGCGGTGGATCGACCGCAAGCGGGCCGAAGTCGCCGCGTTGGCCGGCACCTCGTACGAGAAGGCCGCAGTCGCCCAGGTCGAGTCGTGCGGGGAGGCCCTGGACCGGCTCCGGGAGGGTATCGCGCTGCTGCGTGACAAGCCCGACCTGATGCGGGCCTTCCGCCTGGCCAACCGGGCGATGGCGACCCAGCGGGCCCGCAACGCCTGGGTCAAGGAAGGCCGGGTCGGCGAGCCGGACCCTGCCTCCGCGCGCTGGCGTCCGTTCCAGATCGCCTTCGTGCTGCTGTGCCTGGCCGGGGTGGACGACCCGAAGCACCCCGACCGGGACGTGTCGGATCTGCTGTGGTTTCCCACCGGTGGTGGCAAGACCGAGGCGTACCTGGGCCTGATCGCGCTCACCGCCTTCCTGCGGCGGATGCGGCTCGGTGTGGCAGGCGGCGGCGTCACCGTCCTGATGCGGTACACACTGCGCCTGCTCACCCTCCAGCAGTTCGAGCGTGCCGCGATCCTGATCTGCGCCATGGAGCGGATGCGCCGCGAGAACCCCGCCGAGCTGGGCCACGAGGAGATCTCCCTCGGTATGTGGGTGGGCCGTTCCGCCACCCCGAACACCTTGAAGGTCGCCTCCGGGCAGCTCCGTGCCGCCCGTTCCGGCAAGGTGCTCCAGAAGGAGAATCCGGTCCAGCTGCATGCCTGCCCGTGGTGCGGGACCGCCCTCGACGCCCACCACTACTCGGTCGACGAGGAGTCCGTCCGGATGGACGTGCGCTGCCCCGGCACCGACTGCGTGTTCGCCGGAGGACTGCCCGTGCACCTGATCGACGAGACCATGTACCGGGCCCGGCCCACCCTGGTGATCGCCACCGTCGACAAGTTCGCCTCGATGCCGTGGCGTGCGCAGACCGCCGCCCTCTTCAACCGGGACCGGCAGGACTCCACCCCGCCCCCGGAGCTGATCGTGCAGGACGAACTGCATCTGATCTCCGGCCCGCTCGGCACCCTGACCGGTCTGTACGAGACGGCCGTCGACGTACTCGCCGACCGTCCCAAGGTGATCGCCTCGACCGCGACCATCCGCCGCGCCGCCGACCAGGGCAAGGCCCTGTTCTCCCGCGAGGTGCGACAGTTCCCGCCCGCCGGCCTGGACGCCCGCGATTCCTGGTTCGCCGTGGAGACCCCCGCGAGCGAGAAGGCGTCCCGCCGCTACGTGGGTCTGCTCGCACCCGGCACCAGCCAGTCCACCCTGCTGATCCGTACCTACGCCACCCTGCTCCATCAGGCGATGCGGGCCGACACCACCGAGGAAGTGCGCGACGCCTACTGGACGCTGGTCGGCTACTTCAACAGCCTGCGCCTGCTGTCCGCCGCCGAACTCCAGGTCCACGACGACGTCGTGGCCTACCTCGAGCACCTGGCCGAACGCGACGGCTGCGAGCGGCGCTCCGTCGAAAACCACTCCGAGCTGACCAGCCGGGTCGACGCCAGCGACATCCCGACCCGCCTGAAGCAGATCGAGCGACGGCTCCCGGGCAGTGACCACGTGGTGGACGTGCTCCTGGCCACGAACATGATCGCCGTCGGCGTGGACGTGGACCGGCTCGGCCTGATGGCCGTCATGGGCCAGCCGCAGACCACCGCCGAGTACATCCAGGCCACCAGCCGCGTGGGCCGTGCACACCCCGGCCTGGTGGCGGTGATGCTCAACGCCGGCCGTTCCCGTGACCGTTCCCACTACGAGAACTTCCAGCACTTCCACTCCGCCCTCTACCGCGAAGTCGAGTCCACCTCGGTGACCCCGTTCTCGGCCCGAGCACGAGACCGCGGCCTGCACGCGGTGATCGTCGCCCTGGCCCGCATCCTGATCCCCGCAGCCCGTGCCGACGATGCCGCGGGGAACATCGACGTCTTCCTGGACGAGTTGAGGGAGAAGATCCGCCCGGTGATCCTCGAACGGGTCGAAAAGGTCTCCCCGGCGGACATCGCCGCCAAGGAGGTGTTCCACGTGGCCGCGGCCTTCGACGAGTTCGTCGACTGGTGGTACGAGGAGGCCGAGGCGCACGGCGGCCTGTACTACGAACCGAAGCGCGGACGCCGTGTCCCGTCGCTGCTCAAGCCGTACAACGACGCCCTGGAGGACGTCGAGGCGTGGGAGACCCTGTGGTCCCTGCGCGACGTCGACGCCGAGTCCGCCCTGTTCATGGAGGCATCCCGATGACCCCGCCCCCTCCCCGCCGCCGGCGCGGCACCGACGGCTCCGCCCCACCGGCCCGCACCCTGCCCCGCCGCGGCGCGGTCCGCCGTGCCCAGGCCATCACCACCTATGGCGTGGGGTCACTGATCGCCGTGGAGCAGGAGTCGTTCATCGTTTCCGGTATCGACGACGCCGAGGGGCAGTGGCCCCGTGATGAAGCCCCGGTGATCTACGAGCCGCGCCTGGCCCGCGTGCTGGGCGTCAGCCGGTTCCGACTCCCGCCCGCGTCCGGCGACGGCAGCCGTGACGGTGTCCGGGTCCGCCGCTTCCCGCTGTGGCACCACTGCCCCGAGTGCCACGCGTTGGACCACGTACGGAAGTTCAACTCGCCGCCCGGTCGCAACGAGTGCGCCGAGTGCTCCGAGGCCCTGGTGCCCTCGCGATTCGTGGTGGCTTGCGAGGACGGGCACATCGCCGACTTCCCGTACTGGAAGTGGCTGCACCGCGGTCGCCGCGGCGACGGCGGGGCGGCCGGCCTCTGCGGCGGCCGGCTGAGCCTGCGTTCCTCGGGGCGCACCTCCTCGCTCCGATCGGTGGTGCTGTCCTGTTCCTGTGGAGTGCCGGAGGTATCCATGGAGGGCTCCTTCCGGCGCGGCGCCCTCAGGGACCTGAACATCCGCTGCGAGGGCAAGCGCCCCTGGCTGAAGGCCCCCGACCTCCTCTGCTCCCAGCCGCCCAGGACCCTCCAGCGTGGTTCTTCCTCCGTCTGGCAGCCCGTGCTCCGCTCGGCCCTGTCCATCCCCCCGTGGAGCGACACCCGGGTGCACGGCCTGGACAAGCATTGGGACAAGCTCCGCTCCTGCTCCACCGTTGCCGAGATCGAGATCCATCTGAAGTACATCTTCGACGGGACCCCTTCCCCGGTGAGCCCCGAGCGGGTCATGGAACTGCTCACCGCGATGGAGGCCGAGGACCCCACCGGAGAGGACGGTACGGAGCTCGACCAGGCAGAGCGCTACCGGGCCCTGCGCGACCTCGAGTACGAACGGCTGTGCGCGGGTAACCCGGAGGACTCCGGCTCCCACACCGAGCAGTTCGTCTGCGAGCCCCCGACCGGCGACGGAGAGCCGCTGACCGGCCTGGGTCTGGTCGCCCCGATGCTGGTGAAGAAGCTCCGCGAGGTCCGCGCCCTCAAGGCCTTCACGCGGGTCATCGACCCCGAGAGCTCTTCCGAGGGCCATGAGGCGGAGCTTTCCCTCGCCCCCACCGACTGGCTGCCCGCCATGGAGGTCCACGGCGAAGGAGTCTTCCTCCGGCTCGATGAGGGCAAGGTCGACGCCTGGGCCGAACTGCCCGCCGTCGCCGCCCGCGTGGAACGCATCCGCGACCGGCACCAGCGGGTCCTGGTCGAGCGGGCCTCCGACCCGGCCCGAATCCCGTCCTCCCCCGCCACCCCGCGCATGGTCCTGCTGCACACCCTCGCGCACGTGATGATCAACGAGTGGAGCCTTGACTCCGGCTACCCGGCCGCCTCGCTCCGCGAGCGGATCTACTCGGGTGACGACATGGTCGGCGTGCTGATCTACACGGCGACCAGCGACTCGGCCGGCAGCCTCGGCGGCCTGGTGGCCCAGGGCGAAACCGACCGCCTCGCCCAGGCGGTGCGCTCGGCCGTCGACCGCGCCGAGTGGTGCTCCGCCGACCCGCTCTGCGTCGAGACCGAGATTTCCGGCGCGGGCGGTACAAACCTGGCCGCCTGCCACGCCTGCGTGATGCTCCCGGAGACCAGCTGCGAGCACAACAACGGCCTGCTCGACCGGGCCCTCCTCGTCGGCACCCCGGAGAACCCGTCGATCGGCTTCTTCTCCCACCTGCTCACCCGGTGAGGACCGGGCGGTGACGCCGGGGCGGGAGGGTGGACAGTGCCCTCCCGCCCCGGGGCTCTGTGTCATGAAGGGTGGGAATAATGCGTGGACCGCGCGGGTGTTGGCGCGGGAGACTGCCTTGCCTGGATGGATGCGGTGGGTAGCCGCACTATGACACAGGGTTGCCATGGGATCGCGTGGGTCGGGTGAAGGTACGACGGGGCGGGGGGCTGTTCTCCTCGCGCTTCGGTATTACGGGCGGGAGCTGGCGCGGCAGCGGGTGGTGGCCGTGCCGGCGATGCTGCTGCCCGCGCTGGGGAACATCGGGATCAACTACCTCGCGCCGCTCGTCGTCGCCAAGCTCGTCGGCCGCATCGCGGGCGACGGCGGTGCGGGCGTCGGTTCGGCGCTGCCGTTCGTGCTCGGGTTCGCCGGAGTGCTGCTGGTCGCGGAAGGGTTGTGGCGCGGCGGGCTGCACTGCCTGAACCGGCTCGACGCCCGCGGGATCGAGAACCTGTACGTCATCGGCATGGACGAGCTGTTCGCCAAGGACGCCGCGTTCTTCCACGACAACTTCGCCGGGTCGCTGACCAAGCGGGTGCTGAGCTTCGCCTCCCGCTTCGAGGAGTTCGTCGACACGTTGACCTTCTCCGTCGTGGGGAGCCTGGTGCCGCTGCTGTTCGGGTCGGTGGTGTTGTGGCAGTATGAACCGCTGCTCGTGGTGGGGCTGTTGACGCTCATCGTGCTGACGGCCGTCTGCGTGATGCCCTTGATCCGGCGTCGTCAGGCCCTCGTTGACCAGCGCGAGGAGGCCATCGCCCGGGTTTCCGGACACGTCGCCGACAGCCTGATGAACATGGACACCGTCCGGGCGTTCGGCGCCGAGGAGCGGGAGGCCGCCGAACACCGGTCCCGCGTCGCGCAGTCGCGTCGGCTCACGCTGCGGTCCTGGGACTACGGCAACCTGCGCATCGACACCCTGGTCGCTCCGATGTCCGTACTGACCAACGCGCTGGGGCTGCTGATCGCCGTCGCGCTCGGCGGGGGAACGCACGGCGTTGAGGCCGTCGTCGTCGCCTTCACGTACTACGCCAACGCCACGCGGATCATGTTCGAGTTCAACCAGATCTACCGCCGCCTGGAGAGTTCGATGACGGAGGCCGCGCAGTTCACCGGACTGCTGCTGGCCCCGCCCACCGTGCTCGACCCGCCGTCGCCGGAGCCGCTGCGCGCCGGGGGCGCCGACGTGTGCTTCGAGGGGGTGACCTTCGCCCACGCGGGCGCGGAGCCGCTGTTCACCGGACTCGACCTGGCCGTGCCCAGCGGGGCGAGGATCGGTCTCGTCGGCCGCTCCGGCGGGGGCAAGACCACCCTCACCCGGCTGCTGCTGCGGATGACCGACATCGACGGCGGCCGGATCCTCATCGGAGGGCAGGACATCAGCCGGCTGCGCCAGACCGACCTGCGCAGCCGGATCGCCTACGTACCCCAGGACCCGGCGATGTTCCACCGCACCCTGCGCGACAACATCGCCTTCGCCCGGCCGGACGCCACCGACGCCGAGATCCGTCGCGCGGCCGAGGCGGCGCACGTCACGGAGTTCGCCGACGCGCTCCCGGACGGCTTCGACACCATGGTCGGCGAGCGGGGGATCAAGCTGTCGGGCGGCCAGCGCCAGCGGGTCGCCCTCGCCAGGGCCATCCTGCGCGACGCGCCGGTCCTGCTCCTCGACGAGGCGACGAGCGCCCTGGACTCCGAGAGCGAGGTCCTCGTCCAGGAGGCGCTGTGGCGGCTCATGGAGGGGCGGACGGCGCTGGTGGTGGCGCACCGGCTGAGCACCGTCGCCGGCATGGACCGGCTGGTCGTCCTCGACCGGGGTCGGATCGTCGAGCAGGGCACCCACCAGGAGCTCCTCGCCACGGACGGCGCGTACGCGAAGCTGTGGCAGCACCAGTCGGGCGGTTTCCTCGACGACACCCCGGCGCCCTCCGGCCTCAAGGGTGACGAGGCCGGCCGCCGGTGAGGAGACGGCGCGGTCAGCCTTCCTGGAGGTAGGCCGCGATCAGGGCCAGGTCGTTGGCGATGCTCAGCACGCCCGCGGGGTCCGTCGTCGGGGTGGAGGCTCCGTTGACGCCCGCGTAGAAGGTGTCGAAGCGGCCGTCGCCCTTGTCCAGGTAGCCCCCGATGGTGATGGCTCCGACCTCCAGGCGGTCGTTGAGGGCGTCCAGGCCCACGGCCGCGCCGGTCTTCGCGAAGACCTTGCCGCGCGCCGGGCAGTCGCGGCAGTTCTCCGCCAGCAGGCCGTCGACGCCGAGGATGGGCAGGGACTCGCGGAACCGCCGGGCCTCGGGCGTGCGCTGCCAGTACGTCAGCATCTGCACCACGGCCCGCGGCGTCGCGCGGTCGGCCGGGTTGCCGCCCCGGCCGTCCAGCAGTTCCGCCTGATGGCGGTCGACACCGGCCCGGTCGAGGAAGCGGGCCAGGACGGGGAATCCGTCCATGCACTGGCGGCTGCCGGCGGTGACGGCCAGCAGGCACATGTCGAGGTTGGCGCCCAGGTTGTGGCTGACCTTGAGGATCAGCTTCGCGTACTGGGCGTAGGGCGGGGAGGTGTACGCGGCCACGCGCGGCCGTCCCGCGTAGTCCTTCGGCAGCCGCCCGGCCGGGTTGGCGCCGGTCGCGGGTGCGGTGACCGTCACCCCGGCGCGCCCGAGCGCCCCGATCAGCGCGCTGCGGCCGAACGCCGCCGGGTCGGTCACCGGGGCGGTGCGCAGCAGCGGTGCGGCGTCCGCCGCGATCGTCCCGGTGAGCTCGATGCGGGTGCCGTCGGGGGAGGGCGTCACGGTGATGTCGGTCGGCCGGCCCGCCGCCACGGTCTTGACCGTCGACGTGACCTCGTACGGGGCCACCTTCGGCCGCC
>NZ_JBHWBP010000111.1:0-21816 GCF_042735575.1 Streptomyces sp. NPDC059564
CCCACGGGGGGCGGGCGGCCGCACGGCCGGTCGGCTGTCCGCTCAGGACTCCGGTCAGGACTCCGCTCAGAACTCCACGAGGAGTTCGCGCAGGCCGCGGATGACGAAGCCGTCGCCCCACTGGGGCTCCCGGGCGAGCCGCATGGGTGGGAGCGAAGGGTCCAGGAGGGCGCCGAAGGAGGCGGCCAGTTCGAGGCGGGCCAGGGGGGCGCCGAGGCAGTAGTGGATTCCGGCGCCGAAGGTCAGGTGTGGATTGTCGGCCCGAGTGAGGTCCAGTTCGTCCGGGTTTGTGAAGCGCGCGGGGTCCCGGTTCGCGGACCCGAACAGCAGTGCGACCTCGGCTCCGCGGGGGATCGCTACGTCTCCGACCTGGATGTCTTCGAGTACCCAGCGCTCGAACAGCTGGAGGGGCGTGTCGTAACGCATAAGTTCATCCACAGCTGTGGACAACTTTTCGGAATCCGTCGTTCCGGGGTGCGCGCGCAGCCGCGCGAGCTGCTCGGGATTGCGGAACAGGGCCCACCAGCCGTTGACCGTCGTGTTGACGGTCGCCTCGTGCCCGGCGTTCAGCAGGAGGACGCAAGTGGAGATCATCTCCTGCTCGCTGAGCCGCCCCTCCTCATCGTGAGCGGCGATCAGACCGGAGATCAAATCCGTGCCCGGACGCTTGCGCCGTGCGCCGATCAGCTCCCGCAGGTACGCGCTGAATTCGACGCTCGCCGCCACCGCACGGCGGGCCGTCTCCGGGCCCGGCCGGAGCTCGTACATCCCGCAGATGTCCGCCGACCAGGGGCGCAGCAGTCCCCGGTCCGACTCCGGGATGCCCAGCAACTCCGCGATGACCGCCACCGGGAGGGGCTCGGCGACGGCTGCCAGCAGGTCCCCGCCGCCCTCCCGCCGCAGTCCGTCCGCCAACTCCCGCGCCAGTTGCTCGACCGAGGGCGCGAGCCGCTCGACGGTGCGCGGGGTGAAGGCCTTGGCCACCAGCCGCCGCACCCGCCCGTGCGCGGGATCCTCCAGGTCCAGCAGCCCGTTCCCGTTGAGCACCTCGAAGGGCTCGTGCTCCGGCGGCGGCGCCTGGCGGCCGAACTCCTCGTGGCTGAAGCGGTGCAGGTACGTCCGCCCCAGCCGCCGGTCCCGTAGCAGCGCGCTCACATCGGCGTAGTGCGGCACCAGCCACTGCCCGGTCGCCTCCGACCACAGCGCCCGCCCCTGATCCCGCAACTCCCGGTAGGCCGGGTACGGGTCGGCTACGAAATCGGCATCCCACGGATCAAAGCCCATCCCCGCAGACTAACCGCGGCTGTCTGGCCGTCAGGTGAGATCCGGCGCCCGGCAGGTCAGGTCATCGGCCGGCCGCCGGCTTCCAGCCCGCCCCGGCCGCCGCCGAGCCCGAGCCCTAAGCCGGGGTCACCAGCCGGGTCTCGTACGCGTACACCGCCGCCTGCGTCCGGTCCCGCAGGCCCAGCTTCACCAGGATCCGGCTCACATGCGTCTTGATCGTCGACTCCGCCACGAGCAGCCGGTCCGCTATCTCCAGGTTGGACAGGCCCTGCGCGATCAGCACCAGCACCTCCGTCTCACGCTCCGTCAGCTCCGTCACCCCCGCCGGATCCGCGACCCGCGGAGCCTGCGCCAGCTTCGAGAACTCCACGATCAGCCGCTTCGTCACCGAAGGGGCCAGCAGCGCCTCCCCGGCCGCCACCACCCGCACCCCGTCAGCCAGTTGCCGGGCGGACGCGTCCTTCAGCAGGAACCCGGAGGCCCCCGCCCGCAGCGCCTGGTACACGTACTCGTCGAGGTCGAAGGTCGTCAGGACCAGCACCTTCGCGTCCGTGTCGGCCGCCACGATCTGCCGCGTCGCCTCCAGGCCGTTCATCTCCGGCATCCGGATGTCCATCAGCACCACGTCCGGCCGCAGGGCCGCCACCTGCGCGATGGCCTCCCGGCCGTCGACGGCCTCGCCGACCACCTCGATGCCCTCCATCGCGTTCAGCAGGACGGAGAAGCCCTCGCGGACCATCATCTGGTCGTCGACGATCAGCACTCTGATCGTCATGCCGGATCCTCCTCCGCCTGCGGCCGGCTGCGCACCGGTATGAACACCGCCACCTCGTACCCGCCGGACGCGCTCTCCCCGGCCGTCATCTCCCCCTCCAGCATCGCCACCCGCTCCCGCATCCCGGTGATCCCGTGCCCGGCACCCGGCGAGGGCGGCACGTCCCCGACGGCCGGACCGTTGACGACCCGTATCCCCAGGCCGCCCAGCACGTACGACACCTCGACCCCGGCCACCGCGCCCGGCGCGTGCCGCAGGCTGTTGCTCAGGGCCTCCTGGATGATCCGGTACGCCGACAGCTCCACGCCCTGGGGCAGCTCGCGCACCGCACCCGTGACGGTCTTCTCCACGCTCAGCCCGGCCTCCCGCACATTGGCCAGCAGCCCGTCCAGCGAGGCCAGCGTCGGCTGCGGCGCATCGGGCGCCTCGTAGTCCGCGGACCGCACCACCCCCAGCACCCGGCGCAGCTCCGTCAGGGCCGCCACCGCGTTCTCCCGGATGGTGACGAACGCCGCCTCCAGCTCCGGCGGCGGATTCTTCACCCGGTACGGAGCCGCCTCCGCCTGGATCGCCACCACCGACATGTGGTGCGCGACCACGTCGTGCAGCTCCCGCGCGATGGTCGTCCGCTCCTCCAGCAGAGTCCGCCGGTCCCGCTCGATGGCCGTCACCTCCAGCTGCGCGGTGACCTCCTGCTTCGCCTCCCGCCGGGTGTTGCGGACCGTCACCACGAGCAGCGCCACCGCAGACGCGAACGCCATCGGCGCGACACTGCCCGAGTCTCCCTCCCCGATCAGGATCGGCCCCACCGACCCGAACACCACCGTGATGACCCACATCCACCCGGCCACCCGCGGCCTGGTCCGCAGCGCGACGAAGACCATCACGGCGAGGTAGGCGATGAAGGTGCTCGGCGACCACGGCCAGCTGAACTCCCGGTCATGGACCACCGAGAGCACGGCCGTCGCGGCCAGCGCCGCCCAGAACGCCCCCAGGGGCCGCACCATGGTCATCAGCACCGGCACCGCGGCCACCAGCCCCGTCACCGCGCCCTCGACCGGCGGCGTGCCGCCGATACCGCTGGCACCCGCCAGCATGATCACGAAGAACGCCGTCACCACCACCAGCGCGTGCGGCAGGTAGGCCGCATGCGCCCGTATCCGCTTCGGCAGCCGGCGGGTCAGTGGCCCGTCCGTCCGCATCGGGGCGAGCGGCCGGTAGGCGAAGGCGTCGGTGAGCAGGTCGTCACGCAGGCTCTGGATCAAGCCCGAAGCCAGCCGCAGTTCGGGTGGCCGGGGGGTGGCCCCGGTGGTCGTCTCGGTCATGTCCAAACCGTAGGCCGCCCGCCCTGTCGTCCGCGTCGGCGCCGAAGGGGATTTCCCGGGGTCCCCCGCAAGTACTACGCGGGCCCCTCAGTAGCCCGCGGGGCGGACCAGACCCGTCTCGTACGCGAACACCGCGGCCTGGGTCCGGTCGCGCAGGCCCAGCTTCACCAGGATCCGGCTCACATGGGTCTTCACCGTCTGCTCGGCCACCACCAGGTGCTGGGCGATCTCCGCGTTGGACAGCCCCTGGGCGATCAGCGACAGCACTTCCGTCTCCCGCTCCGTCAACTCCTCGATCCGCGCCCTGGACGGCGCCCGCGGCGCCCCCATCCGCGAGAACTCGGTGATCAGCCGCTTCGTGATGTTCGGCGACAGCAGGGCCTCACCGGCGGCCACCACCCGCACCGCCTCGGCGAGCTGGTCCGCCGAGGCGTCCTTCAGGAGGAAGCCGGAGGCCCCGGCGCGCAGCGCCTCGTACACGTACTCGTCGAGATCGAAGGTGGTCAGCACCAGCACCTTCACCGCCGATCCCGGCACGCCGGTGATGACGGAGGTGGCCTCGATGCCGCCCATGCCGGGCATCCGGATGTCCATCAGGACCACATCGGGCCCCAGTTCCGCGACCTTCGCCACCGCGTCGGCGCCGTCCACGGCCTGGCCGACCACCTCCAAGTCGGGCTGCGCGTTGAGGAGGACGGTGAAGCCCTGCCGGACCATCATCTGGTCGTCGGCGATCATCACCTTGATCGGAGTGCTCATACGTCCTTCTTCATCTCGGACTTCTTCGTCTCGGGCTTCTTCGTCTCGGGGGTGGAACCGCCGGGCGGGTCCGTCGGCAGCACCGCGGTCACCTCGTACCCGCCACCGGGCCGCGGGCCGGCCGCCAGCTCGCCCCCCAGCATGCCCGCCCGCTCCCGCATCCCGAGCAGCCCGTGCCCGGCGCCGACCGACGGCGGGGCGGGCCGGGCCGGAGCGGTGTTCGCGATGCACAGGTGCAGCTCGCGCGGCCCGTAGGCAATGCCCACCTCCACCCGCGAACCGGGCGCGTGCCGCAGACAGTTGCTCAGCGCCTCCTGCACGATCCGGTACGCGGTCAGCTCGACGCCCGGGGTCAGCGGGCGCCGTATCCCCGCCACCTCGGTGGCGACGTCCAGCCCGGCACCCCGCACGTTGTCCACGAGCCCGTCCAGCTCGGCGAGGGTGGGCTGCGGATGCTGCGGGGCCGCCGGATCCTCGGGCTGCTCGGAACGCAGCACCCCCAGCACCCGGCGCAGCTCCGTCAAGGCCTCCAGCGCGTTCGCCCGGATCCCGGCGAGGTTCTCCTTCAGCTCCTCGGACGGGTTCTCCACCAGGTGCGGGGCGACCTGCGCCTGGATGGAGATCACCGACATGTGGTGGGCGACCACGTCGTGCAGCTCGCGGGCGATCCGGCTGCGCTCCTCCAGCAGGGTCCGCCGGGCCCGCTCCTCCTCGGTCAGGGTCTCCTGCACGACGAGCTGACTGCGCGCCAGGCGCACCGCGCGCAGTGCGTACCCGAGCAGCCCCACGATGCCGAAGACGAGGCTGGAGGTGAAGAAGCTGGTCGAGCTGTGCGGCGGTTTGAACGACAGCTCGGCGACGGCCGTGAGGGCGACGGGGACGGTGACCACCACGACGGTGACCCGGGGCGGCACGCGCAGCGCGGCCAGCAGGATCAGCGGGGCGAAGGCCAGGAACCCGGCGGGCATCCAGGGCCAGCTCTGGCCGTGCCCGACGTGACCGTAGATCACCCAGGCGATCACGCCGCCCGCGAGCAGCCCCAGCCACCAGGCGGCGATCGGGCGCGACAGCGCCACCGCGATCGGCACCCCGGTCATGAGCGCCAGCACCAGGGAGGGCCCGCCGGTGACGTGGTAGTGGTCGGACAGCTGCTCATTGGTGAGGAAGCCGAAGAAGACGGCCAGGTACAGCACCAGCGCGTGCGGCAGCCGGGCCAGCCACCGGGGCCGGGACATCCGGGGGAGCGGGTCCCGCCGCAGGGTGAACAGTTCCAGGACGGTGGCTCTGATGCCGGGGGGCCAGGCGGCGTCCGCCAGGGATGCGTGCTGTTCGGTCACACGGCTCACCCTAGGCATGGCCGGCCTCCTCGAGACGGGCCGGCCGGGACCGAGGAGCCCGCGGCGGCGGTACGGTCGGGCCCCCGCGCGGGGTGCGCGCGGACCGGGGCTGCTCGTGGACGCGGAACGCGGCCCAGCAGATGGCCAGGGCGGCCGCGAACACCGGCAGCCACAGCAGCCGTGCGGCGATCCAGCCCGGCGAGGCGGGCGCGGTGTGCAGGCCGGGCAGGTCGGTGGAGAACAGCAGCCCCAGAGCGGTGACGGACATCATCGCGGTCTGGTGCCAGAGGAAGACGGTCATCGCGGACAGGTTCAGCAGGGCCACCTTCGCCCAGGTCCGGGGCCGCCCCATGGCCCGGGCGAGGGGCTCGCGGAGCAGCAGGGCCAGTCCGCACTGGGCGAGCCCGAACGTAGCCGCGGCCAGCGTCGGCGGGTTCAGGTTGGATATCGCCGCGCCGGGCACCCCGACCATGGACGCCGGGTACCCGCCCCAGACGACCAGCGCGGCGGTGGCGGCCGCGCCGCCGCCCAGCAGGAACAGGGCCGGGCGGCGCCGGGTGAAGGCGCCCCGGGACCAGGCGGCGCCGAGGGTGTAGGGGACGAGCCAGCCGGCGGCGACGTTGACCCAGCCGGTCCACTGCGGCCCGTCGAGGCCGAACCGCCACAGGTCCACCCCGGCCACCACGGCCAGCGGCCACAGCGGATGCAGCCGCGCGACGAGCGGGGTCGCCGCGGTGAGCGCGGCGAACACCAGCAGGAACCACAGCGGGGACCACACCAGCTGGAGCAGCGTCCGTACGGTGTCCCACTCGGCGCCGCCCAGCAGCAGCCCGCCCGCCACGACGGCCCACAGCGTCAGCAGCGCCGCCACCGGCCGGAACAGCCGCCCGAGGCGCTGCCGCACCCAGGAGCCGTACGGGATCCCGCGGGCCCGCGCCGACGCGTGGCTCTGGGCCGCGACATGGCCGCCGACCAGGAAGAACACGGCCAGGGTCTGGAACACCCAGGACACCGGGGCCAGCCAGGGCATGGCGGCCAGCGGGCTCGTGCCGTGCAGACCACCGTCGGCGGCGGTCAGGGCGGTGACCAGCCAGTGGCCGAGCACCACACCCAGGATCGCGAAGGCCCGCAGGGCATCCACGGACCGGTCCCGGTGTGCCGGGGTCGCCTCGTCGACACGGTCCGCGAGGGCGGACCAGCCGGATCGGAGCCTACGCATGCGAGGCCTCCTGACCGGTGACGGAAGAGACGGGACCACCGGCGGAGCCGGAGCCGGAGCCGATGACGATGTGGGCCAGGCTGTCGAGGGACTCGGTGCCGGGCTTGAGGTAGTCGCTGTGCCCGGCGGAGCCCGCCGCGAAGATCCGGGCGCCGAAGGCGGGATCCACCGGGTCGGTACCGAAACCGACCCCGCCGAAGCGGACGTGCGGAACACCGCCGATCCAGTCCTCGCTGCCCCGCCCGGCCCACACCCGGGCCGAGGTCGGCAGACCGGCGGCGGAGGAGGCCCCCGTACCCGGACTGCCGTACAGGACGATGTCGCCGACCCCGGGGCCCGTCCGGGTCCGGGCGCAGACCACCGAGCCGTACGAGTGGCACAGCAGGGACACCCGGACTTCGGGCCGGGCCATGCCCCGCAACCGGTCGAGGAACGGACCCAGTTCGGCGGCGGCCCGGTCGGCGCGGTCGGTGGTCAGCACGGTGGTGCTGACCGTCCCGGGGGTGTCGTACCCGAGCCAGGCGACCACCGCCGAGCTCGGATGCTCCGCCCGGAGGCGCCGCTGGAGGGAGACCGCCCCGTCCCGGAAGCGCTGGTAGGTGTCCAGGGTCGTGTCGGAGCCGGGCACCAGGACGGTGACCCGGTCGGCCGTCCCCAGATCGCCGAACACCTCGACGGCGCGCCCCGTCCCCCGGCCGTCGAAGACCAGGAACCGGGCCCCGGCCCCGTCACCGCCCGGTGAACCGGCCGCCATCGCGCGCAGCTTCACGGCCCGGCCCGCGCGGCCCGCCTCCTGCGCCGTGCGGGCCGCCTCGCCTATGCCGGCGAGGTTGGCCGCGTACCGGCTCTGCGCGGTCGCGGATTCGGCGAACACCACCGGGGCGGGCGCCGGAACGTCCGGGGAGGCGGCCGCGGTCACGGGGATCACGACGGCAGCGGCAACGAGGCCGGCGAGCAGGGTGCGGCGAACGCGGCGGATGCGGCTGCCATTGGTCATGACGTGTGCCCTCTTCCTCGACTCCGTGGGAAGAGCGGGCACTCGCCCGCTCTCACAACGAAGTTAGGAATCCGCCCCCATGGTCGGCGTCACGCTCCGGAGCGGCCTTTCAAGCTGGCTCTCAGGTATGACGCCCCCTACCTCAGAGCCAGCCAACGGCCGGACGGGCAGCCCCGATCGACCCATCCGACGCCGCGTTAGGGTCCGGGAATGAACGCGACCGACTGGCGACACGACCGCATAGGCAGCGCGCACCGCGGCGAGAACCCCACCGTCCTGCGCCGCCTCGACGCGGGCTTCGCGGCGATCGGGGACCGGCAGTTCCTGCCCGGGTATTCGGTGCTGCTGGCCGACGACCCCGCCGTGACCCGGCTCTCGGACCTGCCCCCGGCGCGCCGGATCGCCTACCTCACCGACCTGGAACGGTTCGCCGAAGCCGTCGAGCGCGCCTGCGCCCGCCTCGACCCGGCCTTCCGGCGCGTGAACATCGAGATCCTGGGCAACACCGACCCCTACCTCCACGCCCACATCTGGCCCCGCTACGACTGGGAGCCCGCCGGGCTCGTCCGGATGCCGGTCTGGCGCTACGAGGACGAGGAGTGCTGGCGCGGCGAGCGCCACGCGCTGGCGCCCCGGCATGACGGACTGCGCGCCGCCATCGCGCAGGAGCTCGACGCCCTCCTCGGGTAGCGGGCCGGGTCGGCTCCCCCCTGAGAGCTACGCCGTGGACGTGGCCACGCGCACCCCGAACCCGATCAGGACGACGCCCGTCACCCGGTCCATCGTCCGGCGGACGCGCGGCCGGGTGAAGAACCGCCGGGCGCGCGACAGGACGTACACGTATGTACCCAGCCAGAGCAGTGTCAGCAGGACGTGGACCAGGACCAGGAGCGCCATCCCCGCCGCCGGGCGCAGGCCCGGCGGCGCGAGGGTGGGGAGCAGGCCGGTGTAGAACACGGCGATCTTCGGGTTGAGGGCGTTGCTCACCAGCCCGGTGCGCCAGGCGCTGCCGCCGCTGTCGGAGGCCGGGCTGTCGGCGGGGCCGGCGCCCGGGCGGCGCAGGGACCGGATGCCGAGGAAGCACAGGTACGCCGCGCCCGCGAGCTTGACCACCAGGTACACCTCGGCCGAGGCGGCGAGCAGCGCCGCGAGCCCGGCCACGGTCAGGGCGCCCCACAGCAGCAGCCCGGCGGCGATCCCGCCGACCGTGCGCAGCCCGTCGGCCCGCCCCCGGGAGACGGCCCGCCGGGTGACGATGGCCATGTCGGGGCCGGGAACGAGGGTGAGGAGGCCTAAGACGCCGGTCGCCGCGGCGAGTTGCGTGAGCACACGGCTCAGTCTGCCACCGGCGGCTCGACGTAAACGGCCCTCCAGCGCGGCGCTGGGTCCTGTCCAGGGCTTGTCCAGTACTCGCGCGCGCCGACGTCCGTTCCCCCGTCACGGGGCCGTCGGGGCTGAAAGACCCTTGGGGCTCCGCCCCAGACCCCGCGCCTCAACCTCCCCCGGCTACCGCTGGGAGGTGCCCCTGGCGGGGCCGGATTCCGCCGCGATGGTGGTCAGGGCCGCGGACAGGCGGGCCAGGGTGCGGGTCGTTTCGGCGAAGGCCTCGTCGCCCAGTTCGGCCGCCAGGCGGGTGGCCAGGGCCGCGTGCCCCGGGTTGACGCGGGCGATCGCGGCGCGCCCCGCCTCCGTCGGGCGCAGCAGTTTCGCGCGGCGGTGCGCCGGGTTCGGGGCGTACTCCGCGAGGCCCTTGGCGGCCAGCAGGTCCGCCACCCGCTGCACGCTCTGCCGGGTGATCCCCATGGACCGGGCGATGCCCGCGACCGGCAGCGGCTCCCGTAGCACGGCGCCCAGGACCTGCCACCACGCGGCCGTCAGCCCGGCCGGGCGGGCCAGTTCCTCGGAGATGCCGAGGAACTGGCCGTTGAGCTGGAAGACGCCGAGCGCGGTCCGGCTCAGCAGGTCCTGCCGCTCCCGTTCGGAGAGCGCCGGCGAGGGATCGGGCGACGTTTCAGGCATCTCCGGCCTCCGAGGCCGCCATCAGCACCGGGTACGCGGTCGCGTCCGAGTCGTGGAAGAGCCGGTACCACGCGTCCAGCACCTCCGGCCCGTACGCGCCGAGCCGCGCGAAGACCTCGCGGGCGAAGGCCACCGGCTCGGTCGGGCCCGCCGTGATCAGGTCGCCGTCGGTGACGGCGTCGGCCTCCACGTACCGCTCGCCGCCCGCGTACCCCGGCTGCCCGGCCAGGTAGAAGGGAGCCGCGCTGGTGTGCGCGCGTCCGTCCAGCAGGCCCTCGCGGGCGAGGCCCGCCGTGGCTCCGCAGATCGCCGCGACGGGCACTCCGGCCGCCAGGAGCGCGCGGGCCTTCGCCGCGAAGGGCGCCAGGTCGTCACCGGTGTCCCAGAGCGAGGCGCCGGCGAGGATCAGCAGCGAGGAGTCCTCGGGGCGCAGGTCCGCGAGGGACAGGTCGGGCTGGATGCGGACCCCGCCCATGGTGGTGACCGGCTGTCCGGCGGCGAAGCCGACCGTACGGATCTCGTGGCCGCGCTGGGTGAGGTGCGCGGTGGTGTGGCCGGTCTCCCAGTCGGCGTACGTGTCGTAGACGGCGAGGTGGACGGGCTTGCGCGGGGTCTCGCTCATGGTGCTCGCCTCCGGAAACCAATCAAGCGGCTGATGACAAAAGGCTGTCATGTTGGGAGCATGCTGTCAATGGATCCCGCGGGCCGCACAATCTGCGGGCGGCACAAGCCGCGGCCGACGCAACCCGCGGCCGACGCAACCCGCAGCCGACGCAACCCGTGCACCGCACAACCGCCCACCCCGACCGACAGACTGCCGAGGCCGGGCCTCCACCCGCATACAGTCCGCCGATATCCCTTCCGACCTGCGCACTTCTAGCGTGGCGCCATGACCCCTCATGTCACCGGCGCGACCGTCAAGGCCGCCGACCGCGCTCACGTCTTCCACTCGTGGTCCGCCCAGGCCCTGATCGACCCGCTGGCCGTCGCCGGCGCCGAGGGCTCGTACTTCTGGGACTACGACGGGAACCGCTTCCTCGACTTCTCCTCCCAGCTGGTCAACACCAACATCGGCCACCAACACCCCAAGGTCGTCGCGGCCGTGCAGGAGCAGGCCGCCCGGCTCTGCACCCTCGCGCCCGGCTTCGCCGTGGACGTCCGCTCCGAGGCCGCACGCCTCATCGCCGAGCGCACCCCCGGCGACCTGGACAAGATCTTCTTCACCAACGGCGGCGCCGAGGCCGTCGAGAACGCCGTACGCATGGCCCGGCTGCACACCGGCCGCCAGAAGGTGCTGTCCACATACCGCTCGTACCACGGGGCCACCTCCGCCGCGATCAACCTGACCGGCGACCCGCGCCGCTGGCCCTCGGACACCGCCTCCGCCGGTGTCGTGCACTTCTGGGGGCCGTTCCTCTACCGCTCGCCCTTCCACGCCACCAGCGAGGCGCAGGAGTGCGAGCGCGCGCTGGCCCACCTCGCCGACACCCTCGCCTTCGAGGGCCCGCAGACCGTCGCCGCGATCATCCTGGAGTCGGTGCCCGGCACGGCCGGGATCATGACCCCGCCGCCCGGCTACCTCGCCGGCGTGCGCGAGCTCTGCGACCGCTACGGCATCGTCTTCATCCTCGACGAGGTCATGTCGGGCTTCGGCCGCACCGGCAAGTGGTTCGCCGCCGAGCACTGGGACGTCACCCCCGACCTGATCACCTTCGCCAAGGGCGTCAACAGCGGTTACGTGCCGCTCGGCGGTGTCGCCATCTCCGCCGCCATCGCCGAGACCTTCGCCACTCGCCCCTACCCGGGCGGACTGACCTACTCCGGTCACCCGCTGGCCTGCGCCGCCGCCGTCGCGACGATCAACGCGATGGAGGAGGAGGGCATCGTCGAGAACGCCGCCCGCATCGGGTCCGAGGTCATCGCCCCGGGCCTGGCCGCCATCGCCGAGCGCCACCCGTCCGTCGGCGAGGTGCGCGGTCTCGGCACCTTCTGGGCGCTGGAACTCGTACGGGACAAGGAGACGCGCGAGCCGCTCGTCCCGTACAACGCCTCCGGCGCCGCGAACGCGCCGATGGCCGAATTCGCCGCCGCCTGCAAGGCCTCCGGTCTGTGGCCGTTCGTCAACATGAACCGGACGCACGTCGTTCCGCCCTGCACGGTCACGGAAGCCGAGGCCAAGGAGGGTCTGGCGCTCCTCGACGAGGCGCTGACGGTGGCCGACCGCCACACCACCGGCGACTAATCGTCCGGATAACGGGCGGTATGTTCGCATAACGGCCGAGAAACCGTTCGGTTTCAGCCGCGCTGCCTGGCCTAAGGTGTCCGAAGATCTATGGAGGAGACGGACCCCTATGCCAGGCAGCGGAAGCGGAGCTGTCACCCGCAACACACTTCGGCAGCAGATAGCGGACGCGCTGCGCGACGAAGTGCTCGCGGGTCGTCTGCCGCCGGGGACCGAGTTCACGGTCAAGCAGATCGCCGAGCAGTACGAGGTCTCGGCGACCCCGGTGCGCGAGGCGCTGGTCGACCTCTCGGCGCAGGGGCTGCTGGAATCGGTGCAGCACCGCGGGTTCCGCGTCCGGACCTACACCGTCGACGACTTCCGGGGCATGATCGAGGCCCGGACGCTGATCCTGGACGGCGTCTTCCGCCGGCTCGTCGAGCGCGGGGTCGCCCCCGGGGCGGGCGAGCTGCTGGTCTCGGTGCGCCGCCGGGCGGAGGAGGCCCGGCGGGCCGCGCGGAGCGGTTCGCTCGAAGTGCTGATCGGCTACGACCTGAGGTTCTGGCGGGAACTGAGCGGGCTGGTCGGCAACCCGTACATCTCGGAGTTCCTGCACCGCATCCGGGTGCAGTGCTGGGTCTTCTCCGTACCCCACCTCCAGGGCGGACCGGAGCTGCGGACCGCCCTGTGGGACGGGCACAACGAGCTGGTGGACGCCGTGACGCTGGCGGACGCCGACGAGGTACGCCGCCTCGTGCGCGCCTACAACCAGCACGGGCTGGACTGGGCCGCCGGGCTCTGAGGCCGTCACCTCCGTCACGGGTTCTGCGCACCCCTTCGCGGAGCGTGTCCGGCGCACTACTCTGGCCCGATCGGCGGCAACGACTGATCGGAGCCCGCGTGGCCTGTGACCTGTGGCTGGTCCCCCTTGTCGACGTGCTGTGCCACAGCCCCGACAACCCCTTCGCGGAAGAGATCGCCTCGTACGACAAGGCGCTGGGCGAGGCGGGTCTGCCGTCGGTGCCCGTGTTCGCCTACATGCCGGGCCTGAGCGGGGACGTGGCCCCGGTGGCCGGGTTCGACTACGACGCCCTGCACTTCCTGCGGCGCGCCTACCTGCTCCAGATCTGCGGACTGCCGGTGACGCCGGTGGACGAGCTGGGCGGGGACTACGAGCAGCTGCTGGAGATGTTCGAGCCGACGGCGCAGCAGTCGCACCTGGTGTGGCACTACGACCACGCCGGCGCGTACGTGCCGGTGGACTTCGCGGTTCCGCTGGCCAACGAGGAGCTGCTCGCCGGGGGCGGGCCGCTGGGGTCGGCGCAGGGGCTCTTGCGGGAGCTGGCCTTCGTGGCTCCCGCGATCGGGATAGATCCGGGGAACCCGCCGGCCGCGCCGGTGCCGCCGGGGAGGCCGACCTCGCTGGAGGAGCCGGCCGGGCCGATTCCGTACGACGCGAGCCCCTTCGCGCGGGAGCGGCACGTGTGGCTGGGGCTGCATGCCGCGGCGACGCGGAGCCTCGGGCAGGGGTCGATGATCATCTTCAGCTGAGAGGGCGGTGCGGGGTGCGGACGCCGCTGCCGTGGCTCCGCACCCGGACCCCCGCGCCTCGAACGCGCCGTGCCCGAACGTCAGCGCGGCTGCTCCGGCGGGCGCTGGCGGGGCATGTTCGGGCGGGTGCCCGGGGGGAGCGGGAAACGGGCCGGGGGGACGCCGGGGTCCGGGCGGGCGGAGGAGCCGGCCAGGGACTGCATCACCAGCGGCGCCGGGCCCGCGCGGAACTCGACCATCCAGTCGGCGGTCTCGGAGCGCACGAGCTCCGTGACGTCCTCCGAGAACCGGCGCAGCACCGTCAGGCAGCGCTCCGCGGCCTCGCTCGCCGTGCCCTCCGTCGGGCCCAGCACCTCCCGTACGTTCTCCGAGGCCCAGTCGAACTGGAGCGCCTGCAGCCGGCGCTGCACCGCCTGGGCCGTGGCGACGTCCCGCATCCAGCCCGAGGTCAGCCCGAAGAACCGGTCGCACGCCAGACAGGCGGCGGCGAGCAGCAGCGACAGGTACCCGTACGAGGCCGCGCCCGGCGCCGAGCCCGTCAGCTCCAGCAGCGGCATCGCGGCGCCCGTGACGGCGCCCAGGGCCGCGCCCGCCCGCAGCGCCCGCGCGCCCCGCCGCTTCCACGCCCGGTCGGACAGGTACCACTCGGCGGTGCGCAGCGCATCGGCTTCCACCCGCCGGTAGAGCTCGTCGAGCCGCTCGGCGGGTTCGCCCCAGTCCCCGAGCGGGAACGGCCGGCCGGTCAGGTCGCCGTCGCCGTCCTCTGCGGGATCCCGGGGTGGCCCCTCGGGCTGCATCTCCGGCTGACTCACCCGGCACTCCCTCTGCCTGCGCTGACGTGTCGTGGTGCGCGTGTGCGCAATGGTGCGCATGCTCTTCCTACCTTCGAATGACACGCGATGGACAACGAATCCCCGCTTTTCCGCCCGCAAGGAGGTCTCCATCAGGTACGTGCACGTCCCGTCTCTCACTCGAAAGAGTTGGTCCTCCCGGCGTAGGGCGCGGCGCCCGGGGAGCACGTAGGCTCGGATTGACCGAGCGTTCCCGAAGGTCGTCGTGACGTATGGAGTGAGTACCTGTGATTCCCGGTGGTGGCCAGCCCAACATGCAGCAGCTGCTCCAGCAGGCCCAGAAGATGCAGCAGGACCTCGCCGCGGCTCAGGAAGAGCTGGCGCTGGCGGAGGTCGAGGGCCAGGCCGGAGGCGGTCTGGTGAAGGCGACCGTCACCGGTTCCGGTGAGCTGCGGGCGCTGGTGATCGACCCGAAGGCCGTGGACCCGGAGGACACCGAGACCCTCGCCGACCTGGTCGTCGCGGCGGTCCAGGCGGCCAACGAGAACGCGCAGGCCCTCCAGCAGCAGAAGCTGGGGCCGCTGGCCCAGGGCCTGGGCGGCGGCAGCGGCATTCCCGGCCTCCCGTTCTAGTTCCCGAACCCCGAAGATCCACAGAAAGAAGGCAGTCCGTTGTACGAAGGCGTGGTCCAGGACCTGATCGACGAACTGGGCAGGCTGCCCGGCGTCGGGCCCAAGAGCGCGCAGCGGATCGCCTTCCACGTCCTGCAGGCCGAGCCCACCGACATCCGCCGCCTCGCGCACGCGCTGCTGGAGGCCAAGGACAAGGTCCGCTTCTGCGCGGTCTGCGGGAACGTGGCGCAGGAGGAGCGGTGCGGCATCTGCCGCGACCCGCGCCGCGACCCCACGGTCATCTGTGTGGTCGAGGAGTCCAAGGACGTGGTCGCGATCGAGCGGACCCGCGAGTTCCGGGGCAAGTACCACGTCCTGGGCGGGGCGATCAGCCCGATCGAGGGCGTCGGCCCGGACGACCTGCGCATCCGCGAGCTGCTCGCGCGCCTCGCGGACGGGACGGTCACCGAGCTGATCCTCGCGACCGACCCGAACCTGGAGGGCGAGGCGACCGCCACCTACCTCGCCCGCATGATCAAGCCCATGGGCCTGAAGGTCACCCGCCTGGCCAGCGGGCTCCCCGTCGGGGGAGATCTGGAGTACGCGGACGAGGTCACGCTCGGGCGGGCCTTTGAAGGAAGGCGACTTCTCGATGTCTGACGCAACGCTGCACGCCCTGGGCCAGGACCCGGACGACTTCGCCGCCTCGATCGCGGACCAGATCGAGTCGTTCATCGTCGCGGTCACCGAGGTGGCCAAGGGCGAGGACCCGGACAGTGCCGTGCCCTTCCTCCTCCTGGAGGTGTCCCAGCTGCTGCTGGCGGGCGGCAGGCTGGGCGCGTACCAGGACGTCCTGCCCGAAGAGCGCTACGAGCCCGACCTGGGCCCGGAGCCGGACGTGGACGACCTGCGCGAGCGCTTCGCCGTCATGCTGGAGCCGGTCGACGTCTACTCCGAGGTCTTCGACCCGTACGAGCCGCGCAAGGCCCCGGTCGCGCACCGGATCTCCGACGACCTCGCCGACGTGGTCGCCGACCTGCGGCACGGCCTCATCCACCACCAGGCGGGCCGGATCACCGAGGCGCTGTGGTGGTGGCAGTTCTCGTACTTCACCAACTGGGGTCCGACGGCCTCGGCCACCCTGCGCGCCCTCCAGTCGCTGATCGCGCACGTCCGCCTCGACCAGCCCCTCGCCGCCCTGGACGGGCTGGACACGGACGAGGACCTGGCCGAGGACGAGCTCGCCGAGCAGGCCGGCCTGGTCATGGCGGAGGAACTCGGCACCCTCGGCCGCCGTCCGGTCGGCGGGCCGTAGCCGGCGGGTTGTAGCGCGCGACCGGAAAGAGGCGGTCCTGAGAGGCGCCACGGCGACGGCCGCCCCGCCATGATCATGGGGTGAACCGGATGTCTCATGATGTGGTACGCGTCGGTCGTATTGCGGGCGCTCGTTAGACTGGCCCGCGACCGCAGTACTGGATTGAGCGAGGAGCGCACGTGGGCCTTGTCGTGCAGAAGTACGGAGGCTCCTCCGTAGCGGATGCCGAGGGCATCAAGCGCGTCGCCAAGCGGATCGTGGATGCCAAGAAGAACGGCCACCAGGTGGTCGTCGTGGTTTCCGCGATGGGCGACACGACGGACGAGCTGATCGATCTCGCCGAGCAGGTATCTCCGATGCCTGCGGGGCGCGAATTCGACATGCTGCTGACCGCCGGGGAGCGGATCTCCATGGCCCTGCTGGCCATGGCGATCAAAAACCTGGGCCACGAGGCCCAGTCGTTCACCGGTAGCCAGGCAGGCGTGATCACCGACTCGGTCCACAACAAAGCGCGCATCATCGATGTGACGCCGGGCCGAATCCGCACCGCGCTGGACGAGGGCAACATCGCCATCGTCGCCGGCTTCCAGGGCGTGTCCGCGGACTCCAAGGACATCACCACCCTCGGCCGGGGCGGCTCGGACACCACCGCCGTCGCGCTCGCCGCGGCGCTGGACGCCGAGGTCTGCGAGATCTACACCGATGTCGACGGCGTCTTCACCGCGGACCCCCGCGTCGTGAAGAAGGCCCGGAAGATCGACTGGATCTCCTCCGAGGACATGCTGGAGCTCGCGGCCTCCGGCTCCAAGGTGCTGCTGCACCGTTGCGTCGAGTACGCCCGCCGCTACAACATCCCGATCCACGTCCGCTCGTCCTTCTCGGGACTGCCGGGCACCTGGGTCAGCAACGAGAATCCGCAAGGGGACGCGCAGGTGGAGCACGCCATCATCTCCGGAGTCGCTCACGACGTCTCCGAAGCCAAGATCACGGTCGTCGGCGTTCCGGACAAGCCGGGCGAGGCCGCGGCGATCTTCCGCGCCATCGCGGACGCCGAGATCAACATCGACATGATCGTCCAGAACGTGTCGGCCGCCTCCACGGGCCTGACGGACATCTCCTTCACCCTCCCCAAGACCGAGGGCCACAAGGCCATCGACGCCCTGGAGAAGGCGAAGAACCAGATCGGCTTCGACTCGCTGCGCTACGACGACCAGATCGGCAAGATCTCCCTCGTCGGCGCGGGCATGAAGACGAACCCGGGCGTCACCGCCTCCTTCTTCCAGGCGCTGTCCGACGCGGGCGTGAACATCGAGCTGATCTCCACCTCCGAGATCCGCATCTCGGTCGTCACCCGCCAGGACGACGTCAACGAGGCCGTCCGCGCCGTGCACACGGCCTTCGGCCTGGACTCCGACAGCGACGAGGCCGTCGTCTACGGAGGCACCGGCCGATGACGGCGACCCGGTCCTCCGGCCCGGCGCTCGCCGTGGTCGGGGCGACCGGAGCGGTCGGCTCGATCCTGCTCCAGATCCTGTCCCAGCGGGCGGACGTCTGGGGCGACATCCGCCTGATCGCCTCCCCGCGCTCGGCCGGCCGCGTGCTGGCCGTCCGCGGGGAGGAGACCGAGGTGCTCGCCCTCACCGAGGACGCCTTCGACGGCCTCGGCGCGGGCGACGTCGCGCTGTTCCTGACCCCGGCCGAGGTCTCGGCGCGCTGGGCTCCCGTGGTGACCGCGCGCGGCGCCGTCGTGGTGGACCAGTCCGCGGCCTTCCGGGAGGACCCCGAGGTGCCCCTGGTGGTGCCCGAGGTGAACGGCAGTGCCGTACGGATCCGGCCGCGCGGGATCGTCGCGGGCCCGGACTGCGTGACCGCCGCGATGATCGCCACCCTGGGCGCGCTGCACGCCGAGTACGGGCTGGCCGAGCTGGCCGTGTCCTCGTACCAGGCCGCCAGCGCCGCGGGCCGGGCCGGTTCCGAGGCGCTGCGCCGGCAGCTGTCGCTGGTCGCCGGGACCTCCCTCGGGGAGCAGCCCGGGGACGTACGCCGTGCCGTGGGCGAGGACACCGGCCCCTTCGCGGCTCCGCTCGCGCTGAACGTGGTGCCCTGGTCCGGGGAGCTGCGCGAGGACGGCTGGTCCTCGCACGAGCTGGCCGTACGGGCGGAGACCCGGCGGATCCTGGGGCTGGAGGCACTGCCGGTCGCGGTGACCTGCGTACAGGTTCCCGTGCTGACCGGGCATTCCCTCACCGTGCGGGCCCGCTTCGAGCGGGCGGTGACCGCGGCGCACGCCCGGGAGATCCTGGAGGCGGCGCCCGGGGTGGTGCTCGTGGACGATCCGGCGGCGGGGGAGTTCCCCACGCCCGCCGACGCGGCCGGCACGGATCCGGCCTGGGTGGGCCGGGTGCGGGCCTCGCTCGACGACGACCATTCCCTGGAATTCTTCGTGTGTGCGGACAATCTGCGCAAGGGTGCCGCACTGAATGCCACTCAGATCTCGGAACTGATCGCGGGTGAATTCGCGTAATTCGCTTTGTAGGATCGGTGTCGATCCCTTGATCAAGGTGATGGCCCGACTGCCGCCTGGACAAACGGGGCAATTGGGAAGAGCGGGTACGCATGAGGGCAATGGGGAAATCGCTGGTCGCTTTGCCGCACGCGTACAACCCTGACGGGGGGACGGGTGTCCAACTCGCGTGGCAGAGGCACTGTTGGAATGGACCGTCCTACCGGCGCGCACCGGGATCGCTCCGGCGCGCCGTCGCTCCGGTGCGCCCGGAGGCCCCGGCGGCTTCCCTGTGATCGTGCCCGTCCCGCCGGCGAGCGTTCCGGCCACCGCGCCGCCCGTCCTGCCGAGCCGGGGCGTCCGCGTGCCCTCGCCCCGCGATAGCGCGGCCACCGAAGGGGCGTCGGGCGCGGCCGAGGGGGACATCACCGCCGAGGCGCGCCCGGTCGTCGCCGGTACCACCGTCGACCACCTCACCGAGACCTACCAGGCCCACTACCGGTCGCTCCTGGGCCTGGCCGCGCTGCTCCTCGACGACACCGCCTCCTGCGAGGACGTGGTCCAGGAGGCCTTCATCCGCGTCCACTCGGCCCGCAGCCGGGTACGGGACCGGGACAAGACACTGGCCTATCTCCGCCAGACCGTCGTGAACCTCTCGCGTTCCGCGCTGCGCCGCCGCATCCTCGGTCTGAAGCTGCTGTCCAAGCCGATGCCGGACATGGCCAGCGCGGAGGAGGGGGCGTACGACCAGCTGGAGCGGGACGACCTGATCAAGTCGATGCGCGGGCTCCAGCGCCGCCAGCGCGAGGTGCTGGTGCTGCGCTACTTCGCGGACATGACGGAGGTCCAGGTCGCCGAGACGCTCGGGATATCGCTCGGCTCGGTCAAGGCGTACGGATCGCGGGGCATTGCCGCGCTGAGGGTGGCGATGGAGGCTGCGCAGTCATGACGGACGACGACAAGAACCCGCCGGGTCGGGCGACCGCTGACGAGGAGGCGCTGCGCGGGCTGCTGGCCGGGGCCGTGCGGGGCCTGGAGCCCTCCGACGGGGCCCTGGAGCGGCTGCGCCACGCGGTGCCCGCCCGCCGGGCCCGCAAACGTCAGGCCCTCGTCGGCGCGGCCGCGGTGGCGCTGCTGGCCGGTACGGCGATCCCGGCCGCACTGCACCTGGGCACCGACCAGGGTGCGGCCGCCGGGCACTCCGCGATGGCCGGGCACGGCGAGTCCCAGGGCGGCGGCCCCGGCGGCCCCTCCGACCCGCACCAGAACGGCTCCGGGGACGGGGGCAAGGGCGACCCGAAATCGGCCAAGGCCACCGGCAAGGACCAGGAGACGGGCGGCGCCGACGGTACGCCGTCCCCGCAGGCGAGCGGCTCCCCCTACGGCGGCACGGTGGCGGACCCGTCCGGCGCCGGAGCCACCGCGGGCACCACTGCCGCAGGCGCGGGCAACGGTCCGCAGCCCCCGGCGGGCGCCGCCCCGGGGGCGCCGGCCTGCACAGCCGGACAGCTCGGGGTGGCCGGCAGCGCCCGCGCCCCCGAGTCCGACGGCAAGGTGCTCGGCAGTTTCAAGGTCACCAACGTCTCCGCCCGGGGCTGCACGGTCACCGGCCCGGACACGGTGACGGCCGCACCCCTCCCCGCGGGCCCGCCGCCCGCGCAGGCCGCTCCGGTGACGGTGACGGGCCACAGGGCGGGGGACCCGGCGAGCGGGCTGCTGCCCGACCCGTCGGCGGAGGCTCCGGTGCTGTTGCTGGAGCCGAACACGGCGTACGAGGTGCGCTTCGCCTGGGTGCCGTCCGCGCAGTCCTGCCCGGCGGTGAGCCCCGACCCGACGGCCAAGCCGCAGCCGGGCGGCGAGGCGCAGGCCCCGGCCGGTGCGCAGGACGGCGCGGGGGCACCCGCGGTGGCCGGCGCGGACGCGGCCGCACCCGGCCCGGACCCGAACTCCGGCTCGGCGGGCGGGCAGGCGGGAGCGGGAGTGGCGGTGTCGCACACCCCCACCGGCGGCGATCCGGTCACCCGGACCACCATCCCGGAGGCCTGCGGGGGGACCGTCTACCGGACGGGCATCATTCCGCAGGCCGCGCCGTAGCGGAGCCGGACACCGGGGCCGGTTCGGGCGCGGGCGCCGCCGCCTGTTCCGCCGCCGTGGCCCCCGAGGCCCGGGTGGCCCCCGTGGCCGCCTCCGGCGCCGGGAGCAGCCCCGCCTCGGCGTCGCGCAGGGTCTCCACCTCGCGGCGGTAGAGCCGGAACCACATGAAGAGCACGAAGCCGGCGAAGACGAACCACTCGCCGGTGTAGCCGAGGTTCTGGAAGGCCTTCAGGTCGAGCCCGGTGTTGAGCGGGGCCTTCGCCGGCACCGGGATCATCCCGTCCGCCGGGGTCTGCACCGTCAGCCAGGCGTCGTAGAGCGGGTCCTGCACCAGGTTGACCAGCGTGGCCGCCCCGATGACCCCGACCTGCCCGGCCGGCAGTCCGCCCTGCGCGTGCACGCCCTTGGTCCCGGAGTTCTCCGAGGCCTGCAGGGCCCCCGTCACCTCGGTCCGCCCGGTCGGCGCGGCCGGGGCCTTCGCCGGGTCGGCGGAGCCCGGCAGCCAGCCCCGTACGACGGGGACGGTCCTGCCGGTGTCGGTCCGCAGCAGCGTCAGGACGTAGAAGCCGGTCTTCCCGTCGACCACCCGGTCCGGGACCAGCAGCTGCTGTCCGTACTCCCCGGCCGTCGAGGCGAGCCGGCCGGAGGTCTTCGTGTCGACCGGCAGCAGCGAGTCCAGCGGTGCGGCCGGCTGGTCGGCGGGGCGTTCGGCGGTCGCCTCCCGGTGGCTGCCGACGCGGTCCTCGAACCGGCCGAGCTGCCAGGACCCCATGAACAGGCAGACGGGGATGGCGAGCGCGACGAAGACGTTGATCCCCCACCAGCGCGGGGTCAGGAGAAACCGGTGCACCCCACCACCGTACGGGGGGTACCCCGGGGGCCCGCCCCCGGGGCTCGGGCCGGCCCCCGGCGCCCGGGGGGGGGCCCCCGGGGGGGCGGGGCCCCCGGGCGGAACAGGGGGGGTTGTTGAGTTGGTAAGAAAAAATAATAACGAGAAGGAGTATAAGAAACACCG
>NZ_JBHWBP010000112.1:0-21758 GCF_042735575.1 Streptomyces sp. NPDC059564
CGGCCGCCGACGGCCGTTGCTGTACGCGCCCGCGGCGCGCGCCCGCGGAGACGGAGGCCATGGCGCTCAGCCGGCCAGGGTGCTGGCCGGGGCCGAGGGGGCGGCGGCCGGAGCCGCCGCGCGGGCCAGGGAGTCGTGGGTGATCCGGCCTATGTGCGTGACGAGTTCACCGACCGACATGGCGAGGATGCCGTCCATGTCCTTCTCGGAGAGGAAGCCCATCAGGTCCACACCGGCGCCGTAGCGGTGGTGCAGCAGCTCGGCGAGGGCCACGAACTCGATGCTCTCCAGGGCGAGGTCCTCGTTGAAGGTCGTGCTCATCGTGATCTCGTCCGAGAGGAGGAACTCGTCGCCGACGATCTCCACGATCATTCCGGTGATCTCGGCGAGGATGTCAGTGGCCATGGCGGGTCTCCATGAGGGGGAAGGGGACGGGGGAGGAGGAAGCCGGGAGGGCGGTCCAGGCGACGACGTGGCCGTCGGGCAGCGCCGTGGTGCGGACGGGATGCGGGTGACCGCCCGGGGACAGCACCCGAAGGCCGCCGGAGGCGGGGTCGTCGGTGACGGCCCAGTCGCGCGGGCGTCCGCCGAGGCCGGTGCCCTCCGCCTTGGCGGCGGCCTCCTTGGCGCACCAGAGCGTGGTGAGGGCGGCGGGCAGGCCGGTGCCCTCCCGGTCCGACAGGGCTTCGGCCAGGCGCAGTTCGTCCGGCGTGAGGGCGATCCGGATCAGCGCGTCGGGGTCGGCGGTCACCGTCTCCACGTCGATGCCGACCGGGTGCGTGCGGTGGGCGAGCGCGACGGCGACCCGGTCCTTGTGGGCGAGGGACAGCCGCAGTCCGCGGGCGAGCGGGCCCTCGGCGAGGGGGCGGCCGTCGGGGGCGTTGCCGACCGGTACCTCGGCCGGGAACACGGGACCGGCGCCGCCGTCCCACAGCAGGTTGCGGACCGCGTCCTTGGCGGCGATCCGGCCCAGCAGCCAGGGCGCCCGCGCGCGCAGGGGCAGCCCCTCGTACGCCACGCGCTCGGCGGCGCCGAGGTAGCGGCGCATCACGAGCTCCTGCGAGGCGGGGTCGGTCCACCGGCGGCGGGCCAGGCACCAGCCGGCGGGCTGGGGTTCGCCGATGCCGCACACCTCCGGGGTGAACTTCATCGGCCAGACCCGCTCGTCGGCGCCGAAGCGGCGGTACGTCCATCCGTCGATCCGGGCCCAGAGCCGGCCGGCGGCGTCGAGCAGGTCGAGGTCGCCCCGTACGGTGACGTCGCGCACCTCGCGGATCCGGGCGGTGGCCCCGACCAGGGAGTGCGGGGCGGGCAGGGGCCCGTAGAAGCGGATCCGGCCGACGGTGGCGGGGAACACGAGCCGGTCGACGGGCAGCCGGAGCTGCATCCAGTGCCCGAAGAGCTGCCCGGCGGCGTCGAGCAGCGCACCGGGGTCGGGCAGCGCCCGCAGCACGCCGCGGATGCCGTCGTCGCCGACGGTGCGGACCTCGTGGACCCCGGCGAAGCGGGGGCCGTGGAACATCCACCGGTCGCGGTAGAGGCCTTCGGCGCTGACGGGGGCGGGGCGCGGGTCCCGGATCGGTGTGGTGTCGGGGGCGGGGGGCTCGGCGTAGTGCGTGCCGAGCAGGACGACGACGGTGGCGTACTCGCCGAGGGTGACGCGGATCCGGCCGGGGCCGGCGGGGGCGGCGGCGACCGGGATGTCGACGGCGGGCTCGACGGGGAGCCAGCGCAGGGCCCGTACGTCGTCGTAGCCGAGGACGGCCGTGCCGGGCGGGGCGCCCCGGAGGGCGGCGTCGGCGGCGAGCTCCAGCATGGTGGTCATGGGCACGACGGGAAACCGGTCGGAGTCCTCGGGCCAGTCGTCGGGCTGGAGGTAGACGCAGTGGTCGCGGACGTAGGGCAGCGCGCCGAGCGAGAGCCGCAGGGTGTATTGCCCCGTAGCCCTCCCCGAACCTTCCGGTGGCAGGGCGGGCGCGCCCGTAGCCCCCGTGGGCGCCACGGGTCCGCGGGCGGGGCCCGGAGCCCCGGCGGCATGCGCGGGTACCGCCGGGGGCGTGCCGGTGTCGTGGGCGGGATCCGCCGGAGCCTCGGGGGGTGTGCCGGGTCCGGGCATGGCATCCGGGGATGCCGCCGGGGGTGTGACGGTGTCGTGGGCGGGAGCCTCCGGAGCCGGCGGGGGCGTGCCGGGGCCGGGGGTGGCACCCGCTGGTGCCGCCACGGGCGTGCCGGGGCTGGCCCAAGCCGGCGGGTGCGCGGCCGACCAGGCTTCGGTGACGCTGCGGGCCGCCGAGCGGGTGTCGGCGAGGACGGTGTCCAGCGCCGACAGCAGAACCGGGCGGTCGGCCGTCGTCGGCGGCGCGGGCGCCGCCAGCAGACCGCCGAGTGCCGTCTTCGCGGCCTCGCCGAGCCGCACCAGCGGCGACCCGAGGTCCAGCGCCACCGTCCGGCCGGCGCCCGCCTCGGGCGGCACGCGCCCCGGCTCGGAGGTTGAACCCCCGGCCCGGCCGGCCACCGCGCCCTGCTCGGGGGCAACGGCCGTGCCCTGGCCGGAGGGCGCCGCCCCGGACCGGGGGTCCGTCGCGTCGGCCGGGGTCAGGCGGTGCCAGTTCGGGGTGTGGCCCTCGGTCCAGAGGGCGGCGCAGGTGCGGCGCAGGGCCGCCAGGCCCTGGAGGCGCGGGGACGCGGTCGACACCGAGAGGTGGGGGCGTTCGCGCAGGGTGTCCTCGACGAAGCCCGGCAGGCTGCCCGGGCCCAGCGTCACGAAGCTCCGCACGCCCTCGTCCTCGTACAGCCGCAGGGTCAACTCGCGGAAGCGGACCGGCTCCAAGAGGTGGCGTTCCACCAGCTCCCGTACCGGTTCCGGCGCGGACGGGAACGCGGCGCACGTCGTCGCCGACCACACGGGGAGGGCCGGCGGCCGGAGCGGCAGGTGCGCGAAGGCGGACCGGACCTGGCCCAGGTACGGCTCCCACATCGGCGTGTGGAAGCCCGACCGGAACGGGAGCACCTGCCCCAGCACCCCCTCCGCGCGCAGCCGGTCCAGGACCTCCGACACCCCGGCGGGATCGCCGCAAACAACCGACTGGTGCGGGCAGTTGTCGTGGCTGACCACCACCCCGTCGACCCCGTGCAGCGCGGCCTCGGCCCGCCGCGCCCCGCAGCCGAGCGCCGCGTACACGAGGTCGGGGACCTTCAAGGAGCCAGGCCGCAGCGAGGCGAGGAACGCGTCGGCCGCGTCCGGCGGGTACATCCCGCCCGCGACCATCGCCGCCCACTCGCCCAGGCTGTGCCCCGCCAGGACGTCCGCCCCGATGCCCAGCTCCGGCAGGACCCGCGCGAAGAACCGGCCCGTCGCGATGGCGTCCAGGGCCCGTTCCATCAGCTCGCCGCCCCGGCTCAGCCGCGGCCGGTCCAGGCCGAGCCGGTCCGCGACGTCGTCGAGCACCGGCGCGAACTCCGGTTCCAGGCCCGGGAAGAGGAACGCGACCCGCCCGCCGAGCGGCTCCGGCGTGAACCACACGTCCCCGCGCCCGCGCCAGGCCCGGCCCCGCGCCACCACCTTCGCGGCCAGCGCCAGCCGCTGCGGAGTCGGCCCGAGCACCGCCAGCCGGCACGGCCCCTGCCCGGCGGACACCCCGCCCGCGAGCAGCGCCGCCAGCTCCGCCGGGCCGTCCGCCGCGAGCAGGAGTACGTCGTCCCGCGCGGCCGCGTCCACCGGCGAGGCGCTCCCCAGCGGCAGGAACCGCCGTACGGGGGCCGCCGCCGCGGGCCGCGACGCGGACCCCGGCGCCTCCTCCAGCACCACGTGCGCGTTGATCCCGCCGAACCCGAAGGCGTTGACCCCCGCCCGCCGCGGCTCGGGGCCGCGTTCCCAGGGCTCCGCCGCCGTCACCGGCCGCATCCGGGTCCGGGCCAGGTCCGGGTGCGGCTCCTCCAGGTGCAGCGTCGGCGGCAGGACCCCCTCGTGCACCGCGAGCACGGCCTTGATCAGCCCGGCCATGCCGGAGGCCTGCATGGTGTGTCCGACCATCGACTTCACCGAGCCGAAGCCGATCCCCGGTCCGGAGCCGTCCGACGGCCCGAACACCTGGGCCAGCGTGTCGAGTTCAGCCGCGTCCCCGACGGGCGTACCGGTGCCGTGCGCCTCGAGCAGCCCCAGCGAACCGGCCGCCCGGGGGTCCAGCCCGGCCTCCCGCCAGGCCCGCTCCAGGGCCCGTACCTGGCCCGCGACCAGGGGGCTCATCAGGCTGGCCGCCCGGCCGTCCCCGGCCACCCCGGTGCCCCGGATGACGGCGTAGATCCGGTCCCCGTCGCGCTCCGCGTCCGCCAGCCGCTTCAGCAGCACCACCCCCGTGCCCTCCGACAGCAGCGTGCCGTCGGCCCGCCGGTCGAAGGGCCGGATCCGCTCGCTCGGACTCAGCGCCCGCAGCTGCGTGAACACGCTCCACAGCGTGGCGATGTGGCAGTGGTGCACCGCCCCCGCCACCACCGCGTCGCAGCGCCCGCCGGCCAGCAGCCCCACCGCCTGGTCCACGGCCAGCAGCGAGGAGGCGCAGGCCGCGTCGAGGGTGTAGGCGGGGCCCCGGAAGTCCAGCCTGTTCGCCGTCCGGGCGGCCGTGAAGCTCGGCACCAGCCCGATCGAGGCGTCGGGACGCTCGGGCCCCAGCGCTTCCTGGAAGGCCGAACGCACCTCCGCGATCCGCCGTTCGCCCAGTTCCGGGGCGAGTTCGCGCAACGTCTGCGCCAACTGGTGTGCCGTTCGGACCCGTTGGTCCAGCCGGGCCGTGGCCACGCCCATGAACCCGCCGCGCCCCAGCACCACCCCGATCCGCGAGCGGTCGGCCGGCAGCCGCTCCTCGCCCCCCGCGTCGGCGATGGCCTCGGCCGTCGCGTGCAGGGCCAGCATCTGGTCCGGCTCGGCGCCCTCGACTGCGGTCGGCATGATCCCGAACCGGGTCGGGTCGAAGGAGGCCAGGCCGTCGACGAACCCGCCGCGCCGGCAGTAGAACCGGTCGCCGGCCGGCGTGCCCGTGGCGGCCGCCGGATCGTAGTACACCTCCGGGTCCCAACGCCCGGGCGGGACCTCGCCGATGGAGTCCGTACCGGAGAGGAGGTTGCGGCGGTACGCGGCCAGGTCCCCGGCGCCGGGGAACACCGCCCCCATCCCGACGATCGCCGCGTCGGTCGGCCGCGGCCCGCGCCGCCCCTGGCGTCGCTCACTCATCGCCACGGCCGCCGTCCTCCCGCGCCATCAGGACCACTTGTACGTCGGAGCCGTGCGCGAGTTCCGCGAGGAACGCGGCGGTGCCCGCCTCGGGGGTGATGAGCGGGACGCCGCGCCGCGCGTACGCCCGTTCCAGTTCGGGGGTGACCATCCCGCCCGCCTCGGCGGCCCAGGGGCCCCAGTCGACAGAGAGCACCCGGCCGGGGAAGGTGTCGGCCCAGGTCAGGGCGAGCGTGTCGAGCGCGTCGTTGGCGGCGGCGTAGTCCGTCTGGCCGCGGTTGCCGTACACGCCGGCGACGCTGCCGAACAGGACGAGGAACCGGGGTGCGGGGGTGGCGCCGTGCTCGGCGGCCGCGGCCGCGAGGTGCCTCGCGCCGGCTACCTTGGTGGTGAACACCTCGGCGAAGGCCGCCGGTTGCTTGTCGGCCAGCAGCCCGTCGCGGAGCGTGCCCGCCCCGTGCACGATGCCGTCGAGCCGCCCGTGCCGGGCCCGTACGTCGGCCACCACGGCCCGTACGGCCTGCTCGTCGGTGACGTCCGCGCAGTGGTAGCGCACGGAAGCGGCCACCTCGGCGAGGGCCGCCAGGCTGGCCCGTACCTCGCGCTCGGCGAGGATCCGCGACGCCGCGGCCTCGATCTCGGCGGGGGTGCGCAGGCCCGCGCCGATCAGGGCGGCGCGCAGGGCGACCCGGTCGAGCGCCTGCCCGAACTCGTCTGCGGCGGCGGGTGGTTCGGGCGTGCGGCCGATCAGCTCGACGTGGCAGCCGGTGGCGCGGGCCAGCGCGAGCGCGCTGCGGGCGGTGATTCCTCGGGCGCCGCCCGTGAGGAGCACCACGGAGCCGGGATCCAGGGGCGGGGCGGCGAGGTCCGCGCCGGCCAGGGGAGCGGGTACCGCGCGGCGGCAGACCCGTTGCCCCTCGGCGGTGTACCCGACCGAGGCGGGCCCGTCGGGCGTCCCGGCCAGCTCGGCGAGCAGCTGGGCGGCGACCTGCTCCGGGGCCTCCTTGGGGTGGACGCCCACGGCACGGACCAGGGTGCCGGGGAACTCGATGGCCGCGCTGCGGGCGAAGCCGTGCAGACCGGCCCCGGCGCTGCCGGGCGCGGTGACGAGGAGCAGCCGCCCGACCCCGCCGGTGAGGGCGCGCTGGAGCCCGCCGAACGCGTCGGGCAGGACGGGCTCCGGCTCGTTCCCGGACCCGGCCGGGGCCGGACCGGTCCGTAGCGCGGAGAGGTCGACGAGCGCCTGGTATCCGGGCTCCGGCCGCGCCAGGAGGTGCGGCTCGGCGCCGTGCTCCCGCAGGGCCGCGGCCAGGGCACGGGCCAGCCCCTGCCCGTCCTCGACCACCCCGACCCGCAGACCGCCGAGCCCGGCCGGATTGCCGACGGCGGCCTCCACGGGCACCAGGTCCACGCGCAGCCGTGCGACGGGGACCGGGGCCGGTGCCGGTGCCGTCCGGCCCGGGGTCCCGGCCGTCGGGCCCGGGGCCGGTGGGCCCCCGGCCTGGACGTGAGCCGGTGCTGCCCAACCCGGCGTCCCAGCCGTCGGGTTCGGGGTCTGGTCCTGGACCGGGGCCATCCAGCCTGGCGTCGCAGCCGACGGGTCCGCGGCTCGGACGTGGGCCTGTGCCGTCCGGCCCGGCGCCGCGGCCGTCGGGTCCGGGGCCCCGACGTGGTCCGGTGTCAGCCGGCCCGGCGTCCCGGCTGTCGGGCCCGGGATCCCTGAGTCCGTGGTCTGTTCTTGGACCGGTGCGGACGCGTCGGGGGTGGCGGTGCGGGAGGTGATCCAGTCGACGATCCCGCGCAGGGTCTTGATCCGGGACAGCTCCTCGACCGCGGACTCGGCGGAGCCGCCGGCGTCCCGGGGGAGCCCGATGCGGTCGGCGAGGGCGCCGATGATCTCGACGCGCTTGATGGAGTCGATGGACAGGTCCGCCTCCAGGTCGAGCTCGGGGTCGAGCATGTCCCGGGGGTATCCGGTCCGGGTGTGGACGATCTCCAGGACCACGTCCATCACCCCCTCCGCCGACATCGGCCCGGGCACCTGCGCCACGGCCTCCGCCCCACCGGTCCGAACCCCGACGCGCGCGGCCCCGCCGGCCACCGCCCCGACGGTCTGGGCGCCGCCGCCCACCGCCCCACCGGTCTGGAGCGCACCGGTCTGGAGCCCACTGGTCTGGAACCCACCGGTCTGGAACCCACCGGTCTGGGCCCCGACGGTCTGGACCCCACCGGTCTGGGCGCCGCTGCCCACGGCCACACCGGTCTGGACCCCACCGGTCTGGGCGCTGACGGGTGCGGCCCCGAAGGTCTGGGCCCCGCCGGCCACTGCCCCGCCAGCCACCGCCCCACCGGTCTGGACTCCGCCGGTCTGGACTCCGCCGGTCTGGGCGCCGACGGGTGCGCCCCCGAAGGTCTGGGCGCCGAGAGGCGTGGCGCCGAGGGTCTGGATTCCGAGTGTCTGGGCCCCGAGTGTTGGGGCCCCGTCAGGCGTGGCTCCGACGGGCCCTGCCCCGACAGGGGCGGCCCATCCCGTCTGGGCCGCGACGGGTGCGGTCCCGAAGGGCTGGACTCCGACCGCCGGCGCTCCGCCCGGTTGCACCCCGCCGGAAGCGGCCTCGGTGGCGGGAGCCGCGTACATCGGCACCGTCGCCGACGTCAGTGCGCGCGCAGCCGCGCCCAAGTAGCCCAACATCACGTCGCGTTGTGCCGCGACCAGCTCGCGGGTCCCGCGCAGGTACGCCAGCAGCACCTCCTCGCGGCGGTCCGAAGCCGGGGCGGAGGCCGAGCCGGGCGCCGCGGCCCCTACCGGGACCAGCGCCACCGCCGGAGCCCCGACCGGGGCCGTCCCCGCGGCCGCCGCCACCACTGGGGCCAGAGCCACTACCGGGGCGGAAGCCGTCCCCGGGACCGTGGCCCCTACCGGAGCCGACGCCTCAACCCGAGCCGGGGCCTCAACCGGGACCGGCCCCGGGGCTGACGCCACCGCCGGGGCGAAGGCCGCCACCGGTGCGAGAGCCGCATCCGGGACCGTGGCCCCTACCGGTGCCAGGCCCACCGCCAGAGCCGGGGCCCCGACCGGGGCCGTCCCCGGGGCCGATGCCACCGCTGGCGCCAGGGCCGCCCCCAGCGCTGCAACCGGCGCCACCGCCGCGGCCAGAGCCGCCGTCGCGGCCACGCGGCGGGCCGGGCGGAGGCCGCCCGGGACCGGGGTGCCGTCGGCGGTGCGGACCAGGTGGCCGTCCACCAGCCACCCCGGCCGACGCGGAGCCCGCGCCGGGAGCGGCGCCGACCGGCCGCGGAACAGCGCCTCGGGGTCCACCGCGACCCCCGCCGCCGCGAGTTCCGCCAGCGCCGTGACCAGCCGCCGCAGCCCGGGCTCGCCCGGCACGTCCAGCGGGACCACCGTGTGCGGGAGCCCGCCCAGGATGCGGCCGACCAGCCCCGACAGGACCCGCCCGGGCCCGGCCTCCACGAAGGTCCGCACCCCGGCCGCGTACATGGCCTCCACCTGCTCCACGAAGCGGACCGGCGAGGCCACCTGCCGGGCCACGAGGTCGCGTACGGCCTCGGGATCGGCCGGGTACGGGCCGGCCGTGGTGTTCGACCAGACCGGGACGGTGGCCGCCGCCAGCGCGGTACCGGCCAACTCGGTGGTCAGGTCCGCCGCCGCGCCCGCCACCACCGGACTGTGGAACGCGCAGGCCACCGACAGGAGTTCCGCCGACAGACCCGCCCCCCGCAGGGCGTCCACCGCCGCCGAGACGGCCGCCGTGGGCCCCGAGATCACGCACTGCCGCGGCGCGTTGTGGTTCGCCACCACGCACCCGGCCCGCTCCACGAGCTCCCGTACCTCCTCGGGCGCGGCCGCCACCGCCGCCATCGCGCCCGGGTCGTCCCCGGCGGCCGCGAGGATCGCGCCGGCCCGGCGCCCGCTGAGCCGCAGCAGGTCCGCCGTCCCGTACACCCCGGCCGCCCACAGCGCGACCAGCTCCCCGTACGAGTGCCCGGCCACGCAGTCCGGCCGTACGCCGAGCCCCGCGAGCAGCCGGTACGCCGCGACCCCCGCCAGCCCGAGCGCGGGCTGCGCCACCCGGGTGTCGGTGACGGCGGCCCGCTGCTCCGCCCGCGCCTGCGCGGTGAACGCCGCCGGGGGGAACACCGCCGAGACGACCGCCTCGGGGGCATCGTCGAGCTGCTCGCGCAGGGTCGGGAACGCGGTGTACAACTCGGCGAGCATCCCGACCCGTTGGCTGCCCTGCCCCGGGAACAGGAACGCGACCCGGCCCGGATCCGCCCCTTCCTCCCGTACGTGGACCCCCGGGCCCGCCGTGAACGCCCGGGCCCGCTCCAGCCGTTCCGCCAGCTCGTCCAGGTCCCCGGCGACGACCGCGACCCGCACCACCGCCCGGCTTCCGTCGGCCCGTATCCCGCCGCCGGCGCCGGAGACCTCCGCCGCGAGATCGCGCAGCGCCCACGGCCGCCCGGCCGTGTCGTTCTCCTCCAGCCGCGCCGCCAGCCGCGCCATCGCCCGGCCCGCCGCCCGCCGGTCCTCGCCGCGGAAGCAGAACAGCTCGGCGGGCCACTCCTCGTGGCCGTGCGCCGGTTCCGCCGCGCCGGGGTAACCGGCCAGCACGGCGTGGTAGTTGGTGCCGCCGAAGCCGAAGGCGCTCACGCCGGCGATCCGCCGCTCCACCGGCACCGCCCACGGGCGTGCCCGGGTGTCGAAGAAGAAGGGGCTGCGGTCCGCGTCCCACGCCGGGTTCGGCGCGTCGATGTGCAGGGTCGGCGGCCGTACGCCCGCGTGCACCGCCCGGGCCGCCTTGATCAGCCCGGCCAGCCCGGCCGCGCACTTGGTGTGGCCCAGCTGCGATTTCACCGAGCCCAGCGCGCACGAGCCGGGAGCCGCCCCGGCGGAGGTGAACAGGTCGTTCAATACGGCCAGTTCGGTGCTGTCGCCGACCACCGTCCCGGTGCCGTGCGCCTCGACCAGGCCCACCTCGCCCGGCGCGATTCCGGCCCTGGCGTAGGCCCGGTCCAGCGCCCGCCGCTGGCCCTCCGGGCGGGGCGCGGTCAGCCCCAGGGAGCGGCCGTCGCTGGCGGATCCGACCGCCTTGACCACCGCGTAGACCCGGTCGCCGTCCCGCTCCGCGTCCGCGAGCCGCTTGAGGACCAGCGCCCCGACGCCCTCGCCGAGTGCGATCCCGTCGGCGGCCGCGTCGAAGGGCCGGCAGTGGCCGGTCGGCGACAGGGCACGTACGGAGGCGAACATCAGGTAGTCGTTGATGCCGTTGTGCACGTCCGCGCCCCCGCACAGCACCATGTCGCTGTCCCCGTCGCGCAGTTGGCGGCAGGCCAGGTCCAGGGCCGCGAGCGAGGAGGCGCAGGCGGCGTCGACCGTGCAGTTCGCGCCGCCGAGGTCGAGGCGGTTGGCGACCCGGCCCGCGATCACATTGGCCAGGACGCCGGGGAAGGAGTCTTCGGTGAGCCGCGGCAGTTGGTCGTCCAACTCCGGCGGCAGCTCGCCCAGATAGGCGGGGTGCAGTGCGCGCAGCCCGTACGCGCCCGCCAGCTCGGTCCCGGCCTCCGCGCCGAACACCACCGAGGTGCGCGAGCGGTCGAAGGCGCGCTCCTTGCCGTACCCGGCGTCCGCGAGGGCCCGTGCCGAGATCTCCAGTGCCAGCAGCTGCACCGGCTCGATCCCGGCCAGCGAGGCCGGCGGGATGCCGTGCGCGAGGGCGTCGAAGGGCACCGGGTCCAGGAACCCGCCCCAGCGGGACGGGGTGCGCTCGCCGGCCCGCGCCGGGTCGGCGTCGTAGTACAGCGCCGGGTCCCAGCGCTCGGCCGGGACCTCGGTCACCGCGTCCTTCCCGGCCAGGACCGCCGCCCAGTACGCGGCGAGGTCGGGCGCTCCGGGGTAGGCGCAGGCCATTCCGACGATGGCGATGTCGAGCGGCCCGGCGGCCGCGGCCGCCGCGTCGTCCGGTGCCGTGAAATCCGCGGCCCGGCGCCGCAGCACCTCGCTCGCCCTGGTGGTCACCTCCGCGTGCAGCGCGGCGATCGTCGTCGTCGCGGAACGCAGTGTCGCGGCCTGGCCGAGCATGAACAGCCCTTCGGCGTACTGCTCTTCCTCGCCGACGGCCTCCAGCCCGGAGTCGTCCGCCCGCGCCCCGCGGCGCAGGCCCTTGCTCGCGATCCGCAGCCGCCCCAGGTTCAGCCGCTCCAGTTCCTCCCACGCCGTGCGCGGATCGGTGCCGTCCTCGGCGAGCCGCCGCCGGGTCGTCTCGAAGGTCTCGGCGTACGGGGTGGCCGCGCAGCGGGTGGAGTGGCCCGGCGCGGTGTGCAGGAGGACGGTGTCCGCGCACTCCACGGCCGCCCGCTGGAAGACCGGCAGCACGGCGCCCGCCGCCACGGCCTCCTCGGTGAACAGGTAGGCGGTGCCCATCAGTACGCCGATCCGCGCCCCGCGCTCGGCCAGCGGGGCCGCGGCCGCCACCGCCATCGCGGCGGACCGGGCGTCGTGGATGCCGCCCGCGAACAGCACGTCCAGCGCGGCCGGTTCGGGGCAGGTGAGCAGCAGCTCGATCTGCTCCTCCCACAGCGGGAACGAGGCCCGCGGCCCGACGTGCCCCCCGCACTCCAGCCCTTCGAAGACGAACCGCCGCGCGCCCTCGGCGAGATACCGCTCCAGCAGGCCCGGCGAGGGCACGTGCAGGTGGGTCGCGATCCCGGCCGCTTCGAGCGGGGCCGCCTGGGCGGGAGTCCCCCCGGCGATGATCGCGTACGGCGGGCGCACCTCGGCCACGGCCGCCAGCTGCTCCCGGCGCAGCTCGGGCGGGGCGAAGCCGAGGAGGCCGACGCCCCAGGGCCGGTCGCCGAGCCGCTCGGCGGTCTCGGCGAGCAGGCGGCGTACGTCCGGGCCCTCCATCACCGCGAGGGCCAGGTACGGGACCCCGTCCTCGGCGGCCACCGCCTCGGCGAAGGCCGCCTGGTCGCTCACCCGGGTCATCGGGCCCTGGGCGACGGGCCGTGCCCGCAGCAGGGGCCGGGCCCGTACCGCGGCCTCCAAGTGCCCCGTCACGGCGGCCCGTACGGCCTGGAGGACGCCTCCCGTGGTCCGGTGGCGTGCGGCGAGCCGGGCGGCCGAGGCGCCGTCCTGCCCGACGGGCAGCAGTTGCGCGCGCAGGTCCCGGGCTCCGAGCAGGGCGGCCACCGGCCCCTCGGGCAGGGGCAGGTCCGGCCGGGCGAACACCCGGTGCCCGTCGGCCAGTCGTGTCTCGGAACCGTCCATGGCCCGCAGTGCGGCCGCCACTTCACCGGGTAGATCTGCCATCCCTTCGTTCGTCAGGGCGAGTTGTACGTCGACCAGCACCCCGGCGGCTCCGCCCGCGACGGCCGCGGCCGCCGTGTGCGGTCCGATGCCGCCGTACGCGAGGACGGGCACCCCGAGGCCGGGCCCCGCCAGCAGCTGCTGGAGCAGCACGAAGGTGGTGGCCGGCCCGACCCGGCCCGCCGCCTCGTGGCCCTTGGCGACGACGGCCACCGCCCCGGCGGCCACCGCGGCCCGCGCCTCCTGCGGGCTCACCGTCTCGGCCCACACCCGGCGCGTCCCGCCCGCGGCCCATGCGGCGACCCGCTCCGGGGTGTGGTCCGCCGGGTCGGCGAGCAGCACCGTGTCCACCTCGGGCGGCGGCTCGCCGGGCCCCAGCGGGCACCCGGCGGGCACCCGCACCCCGTACCGGGGCCCGCCGTCGCCGCGGCCCGCGCCGAGCCGGCGACCCAGCTCCGCGAAGGCCGCCCGCGCGGCACCGGGATCCCGCCCGAGGTCGAGCAGGCCGAGCGCCCCGGCCCGCTCGGCGGCGGCCGTGATCCTCGGGTTCGGTTCCTCGAAGGGGGTCAGCGCGACGACGAGATCGCGCGCGGCGGCGGACTGCGGGGACGGCTCGGGCTGGGGGGTCACGGGCGCTCCTCATCGAGTGCTGTGTCACATGTCGCAGGACCGGGCGTGCTGGTACGCCCCCGGGCGGTTGCCGGGGCCGAGCTACGAAGGACGGCGGGACGGGCGCCGCGACACGGACACGACCCGTCGCGGCACGGTGCACCAATCGGCCGGGCGGCCCGCCACGCCTACGGCGGGATTGAACCTTGGTCAAATTCCCCGATGCCGGGTTGCATCGTGCGGGGGCCGGCGCGCACTGTCAACGGGCATACGGAGTACGTTGCTTCGGTTCCCTGCCACGCCCGCCGCATTCCGGACACCCCCCGGAACGGCCGCGATCCGGCCCCCGCCGAGCCGGTGGCCTGGGCCGTTGCCCGCCCGGGCGGCGGGCGCGGCCGCGCGGGGCGGCGTACCGGACCGGCCCGGGGACATGCCGCACCGGTATGCCTCGTCGCCGACCCGGCATGAAAACCCTCCGGGAGTCGGACAGTTGTTCACCCGACGGCCCTTACAGGTACAGCATGGCGCGGTTACCGTCCGGTCATGACCCCCACACTCGCGCAGCTCCGCTACCTCGTCGCCGTCGCGGACTGCCGCTCCATCACCGGGGCGGCCGCCTCGGTCTTCGTCGCCCAGTCCGCCCTCTCCCGGGCGGTCCAGGCCATGGAACGCGACCTCGGCGTCGAACTCCTCGCCCGCCGGGGAAGGGGGGTGGACCTCACGCCGGAAGGGGCCCGGGTCGTCCGACTGGCCCGCACCGTCCTGAACGCGGTGGAGGCCATCGACGACATCGGGACACCGCACGGCAAGGACGCCCGGGACGTACTGACCCTCGCCACCACCCCCACCCTGGCCCTCGATCTGGCTTCCGATCTGGTGCCCGGCTTCACCGAACGCCATCCCGGCGTCGACGTGCGGCTCCAGCAGCACGACAGCCGTGAGGTCCTGGTCCGGGAACTGACCGAGGGGAGAGCCGAGTTGGCGCTGGTCGACCTGCCCGTCGACAGCGGGCTGTCCACCCACCACATCCAGGAGCGCGAGGTGGTGCTCATCTCGCCGATGGGCTCACGGCTCCCCGACCCGATGCCCTTCCAGATGCTCGACGGACTGCCCATGGTGCTGCCCTGCCCGGGGACCGGCCGGCGCACCGAGATGGAGGCCATGTTCAGCTGCCTGGGCGTACGCCCCATTCCCACCCTGGAGGTGGACGAGCGCCTCGCCTGGGTCACGGGCGTGACGGACGGCCGGGGGTCCCTGATCTGGTACCGGGACGTCGTGACCAGGGCCTTCGGCAGCCGCGCCGAGATCCGTTCCTTCACCCCGCCCCTGCTGCGTCCGGTGGGGATCGTGCACGCCCGGCGCTCGCTCGGCCGGGCGGCGCGCGCGTTCATCGCGCACGCGCGGCACAACGCGCCCCTGCGGGAGCCGGTGCGCTGACCGGGGTCCCGGCGGGCGCCGGTGCGGTTGACCGGAATCGCCCTTGCGGCCCGGCAGTCATGCCCGCCCGGCATTGAACGATGCTCAAACGGGAGGCCGTTGCCGCTGGCGCCGCCGACGAGCGGGCCCTCAGATGGTGCGCATGCCCCGACTCCTCACACCCCCACGGGCCGCCGCCCTCGCGACCGCGGCCCTCGCCACCCTCCTCCCGGCGGTCGCCTGGATGGCCGACGCCACCGCCTCCCCGGCCGGATCCGCGCCGACACCCGCACGCGTACCCGCGGCCGCCGGCGCCCTGGCACCCGAGAAGAAGTGCACCCTCCCGGGCGGCCTGACGGAACTCAGCGGCCTCGCCATGAGCCGCAAGCACCCCAACGTCTTCTACGCCGTCAACGACAGCGGCAACACCAACCAGGTCTTCGCCATCGACTGCAACGGCGCGATCGGGCAGCTCAAAGCCACCTTCACGCTGTCCGGCGTCGGCAACACCGACTGGGAAGGGCTCACGCTCGGCAAGGACGCGGCCGGCGGCCCGGCGATCCTGGTCGGCGACATCGGGGACAACTTCGGCAACCGCGCCGAGATCGCCGTGCACGGCTTCCCCGAGCCCGACCAGCTCGCCAACGCCACGGTCACGCCCGTGACGTACCGCTTCGCCTACGCCGACGGCAAGCACGACGCGGAGTCCCTGCTCGCCGACCCCGTCACCGGACAGATCTACATCGCGAGCAAACTCATAGGCTCCGCAGGGCAGTTGTACAAGGCTCCCCTGCCGCCCGTCGCCGGACAGCTCGGCACCCTCACCGCGGTCCGGCCGGGTCCGGTCTTCGCCACCGACGGCGCGTTCTCGCCGTCGGGTGCCTCGTACACCCTGCGCAGCGGCGGGCCGTTCGGCGCCAACACGGCCTCCGTCTACAGCGCCGCCGGGACCAAGCTCGCGGACGTCGCCCTGCCCGCCCAGTCCCAGGGCGAGACGGTGACGTACGCCGACTGCGCGAACCTGCTGGTCGGCTCCGAGAACGACACCCAGATCTGGCGCGTCCCGCTGCCACCCGAGGCCACTCCCGGCTGCGACACGACGCCCACGCCGACGCCGACGCCGACGCCGACGCCGACGCCCACGCCGACTCCCGGTGACCTGAAGCTGGTCAACCCCGGTCCGCAGAGCTGCAAGTTCAACCAGAGCTGCACCGTCCAGCTCACCACCACGGGCGGCAAGTCCCCCGTCCGCTACACCGCCACCGGACTCCCCTTCGGGCTGACCCTGGACGCCGTCACCGGCCGGATCACGGGCAAGCCCTGGGCCACCGGCACCGTCCAGATCACCGCCACCGCGACCGACTCCGCCGCGACGGCCTCCACCGCCACCTTCCCTCTGGCCCTCGGCTGGTTCTGACGGGCCCTGGTCCGGTCCCGCTCACCCTCGCGGCGTACGCGACCGGAGGGAGAGCGGAACCGGCCGGCGGTCAGTGGAACAGCATGGACGCGCCACCGGCCGCGGTGGTGACGGAGCCCGGACACAGGAAGCTGCCCGAGCTCTTGGTGGCGGTGAAGGCCCGGTTGACGTACTTCCTGGTCGTCCCGTCCCGGTCCCACACGATGTTGGTGGCCTTGTAGCGGCAGGAGATGAAGCTCTGCTGCCCGGTGATGTCGATCAGGTCGGTACGGGCGGTGCCGGCCGTGTCGTCGAAGGTGAAGGCCGGGTTGTTGTTGAGGGAGGCGGTGATGCCCCCGTCGCAGGCGAGGTTGCCGCCGGGCTTGTTGATGCTGGTGCGGTCGACGGTGAGGGCGGTGGGGGGATTGGCACTGGCGCGGGCGTTGCTCCAGGTGCAGGTGTTGCCCGCGACGACGATGACGCCGTCGACCTTCTGGTCGGCAGCGGGCGAGGCGGTGGCGGTCGTGACGCCGCCGACGGTGGCCGCGAGGGCCAGGGCCGCGATGCCCAGTTTCCGCAGGCGCGGTTGCGCGAGGTGCAGCATGTCGCTCCTCCTTGACACGTCCTTGTGGGGGTGTGGTGCGAGGCCGGTGCGGAGTGCGTCACGGAATGTCCCACAAGGGTCATGAGATGTCATGGGCACATCAATGATTGGCCGGAATGCGCGCACGGACCCATCGCGGGGCGCAGGGCGGTGTACTACCGGGGGAGTACACCGGAAACGCTACGCCGGGGTGACGCCGGTGACGGGAGCCCGCGTCTAGCGTGACGGTATGGAACAAGAGCGCGAACGCCCCGGTCCTCCGTGGCGACGATGGGCGGAAGGAGCCGGGCGCGGCCTGGGCTGGCGGTCCGCGCTGCTCGTCGCCGTCCTCGCCCAGGTCGGCTCCGGCTGGGCCGCGCAGGCGCAGAGCGGCCGGGTCCCGCTCGACGTCTGGGCCCGGGTCCTGCTGCTGCTCGGGCCCGCCCTGCTCGTCGTACGGCACCGGTACCCGGTGGCCGTGGTGTACGCGGTCAGCGCCGTCGCCCTGGTGTACCTGGCAGCGGGGTACCCCTACGGCCCCGTCTTCGTCAGCCTGGCCGTGGCCTGCTTCGCCGCCGTCATCTCCGGGCACCGCAAGGCCGCCTGGGGGGCCGTCGCCCTGCTCTGGGCCGGCCACCTCCTCATAGGGCACTGGCTCTACCGATGGCTCCCGCCCCCCGGGGACGGCCCGGCACCCTGGGAGCAGGAACTGGGCATCACCGCCTGGGTCCTCGCGATGCTCGCCGTCTTCGAACTGGTCCGCGTCCGCCGCGAACAGTGGTCCCGCGAACGGTCCGAGCGCGCGGCCGCCTCCCGCCGCCGGGCCGACGAGGAGCGGCTGCGCATGGCCCGCGAGCTGCACGACGTCCTCGCCCACAGCATCTCGGTGATCAACGTCCAGGCCGGGGTCGGACTGGCCCTGCTCGACACCGACCCCGAACAGGCCCGTACGGCGCTCACCACCATCAAGGCCGCCAGCAAGGAGGCCCTCGGCGAGGTCCGCCAGGTCCTCGACACCCTCCGCGCCCCCGGCGCCGCCCCCCGCACCCCCGCCCCCGGCCTCGACCGGCTCCCCGACCTCCTCGAACAGGCCGCCGCGGCCGGGCTCACCGTGGCCACCGCCACCGAAGGAAGAGCCCGGAACCTGCCGCCCGGCGCCGGCCTCGCCGCCTTCCGCATCCTCCAGGAGGCACTGACCAACGTGGTGCGCCACTCCGGCTCGCGCACCGCCCGCATCCGCCTCGTCTGGCTGCCGGACACCCTCGAACTGCGCGTCGACGACGACGGCCCGGCCACCGGCAACCCCGCGGGCGGCAGCGGCAACGGCCTCGCCGGCATGCGCGAGCGGGCCGCCGCCATCGGTGGCACCATCGAGGCCGGGCCGCGCCCGGACGGCGGCTTCCGGGTGATCGCCCGACTCCCGCTGAAGGCCGCCGCCCCGCCCCAGGAGGACCCGTGATCCGCGTGCTGCTCGCCGACGACCAGCTGCTCGTCCGGGCGGGCTTCCGGGCCCTGCTCGACGCCCAGCCCGACATCGAGGTCGTGGGGGAGGCGGCCGACGGGGACGAGGCCGTCCGGCTCGTGCGCGCACTGCTCCCCGACGTGGTCCTCATGGACATCCGGATGCCGGGGCTCGACGGGCTCGCCGCCACCCGGGCCATCACCGGGGACGGGGCGCCGACCGCCGTGCGGGTGGTCATGCTCACCACCTTCGAGCTCGACGAGTACGTCTTCGAGGCGATCCGCTCCGGCGCGTCCGGCTTCCTCGTCAAGGACACCGAGCCGGAGGAACTGCTCCGGGCGGTCCGGGCGGTGGTGGACGGCGACGCCCTGCTCTCGCCCGGAGTCACCCGCCGTCTCATCGCGGAGTTCGCGGCCCGCTCCAAACAGCCCGCCACCGCGGCCGGCCTGGAGCGGCTCACCGACCGGGAGCGGGAGGTCATGGCCCTGGTCGGCATGGGCCTGTCCAACGAGGAGATCGCCCGCCGGCTCGTCGTCAGCCCCCTCACCGCCAAGACCCACGTCAGCCGCACGATGGTCAAGCTCGGCGCCCGCGACCGCGCCCAACTCGTCGTCCTGGCCTACGAATCCGGGCTGGTCCGGCCCGGCTGGCTCGGCTGACCCCGGCGGGCGTACTCCCGTGGAAGTACACCCGGTGCAGCCGGCCGTACGACGACCCGGCACCCCTACCGGAGCCAGTCTCGGAGCGAGACGAAAACCCCGCGCTTCCGAGGAGCTGAACCGAGATGAACACCCTGACCACCCTCGCGTACGACGGGCCCGGCCCGTGGGTGCTGTTCTTCCCGCTGGTCTGGGCGGCTGTCGTGATCACCGTCGTCACCGTGCTGCGCCGCACCGGATGGCGCGGCGCGCGCCGCGGCCCGTGGCAGGGCCGTGAGGCCACGTACGGCGAGCGCTCGCCGATCGCGATCCTGGGCCGGCGCTTCGCCTCCGGCGAGATCGACGAGGACGAGTACTGGCGCCGGCTGTCCGTCCTGGACGAGCAGTTCGGCCGCTCCCTCAAGGACGGTGCCGCATGAGCACCGCCACCACCACACCGGGCGGCGGCGACCGCGCCGCCGCCCGCGTCGTCGACGCCGTCAAGGTCTACGGCAGCGGCGCCACCGAGGTACGGGCCCTCGACGGGGTCAGCACCGACTTCCCGGCCGGCCGCTTCACCGCCATCATGGGGCCCTCCGGATCCGGCAAGTCCACGCTCATGCACTGCGCCGCCGGACTCGACACGCTCACCTCCGGCTCCGCCTTCATCGGCGGCACCGAGCTCGGCGCCCTCGACGACCGCGGGCTCACCCTGCTGCGGCGCGAACGCGTCGGCTTCGTCTTCCAGGCCTTCAACCTGGTCCCCACCCTCACCGCGGCCGAGAACATCACCCTCCCGCTGGACCTCGCCGGCACCCGGCCCGACGCCGCGTGGCTCGACACCCTGATCGACGTCGTCGGTCTCCGCGACCGCCTCCACCACCGGCCCGCCGAACTCTCCGGCGGCCAGCAGCAGCGCGTCGCCGTCGCCCGCGCCCTGGCGGGCGGGCCCGAGGTGGTCTTCGCCGACGAGCCGACCGGCAACCTCGACTCCCGCTCCGGCGAGGAGGTGCTCGGACTGCTCGGCCGGGCGGTGCGCGAGATGGGCCGTACGGTCGTGATGGTCACCCACGACCCGGTCGCCGCCGCCCACGCCGACGAGGTCGTCTTCCTCGCCGACGGCCGCCTCGTCGACCGCATGCCGACCCCCACCGCGGACCGCGTCCTGGACCGCCTCAAAGCCTTCGACGCCCGCTCCACGGAAGCCCGGCCTGTCGGCGCTCGGCCTGCGGACCTCCGCCCCAGCGACGCCCGCCCAGCGGACGCCCGCGCCACGGAGGCCCGGCCCGCCGACCCCCGCCCCGCCGACCCCCGCCCCACGGCGCTCCCCGCGGACGCGACCACCACGAGGAGGCCGGCATGAGCGCGGCCCGGACCACCCTCCGTCTCGCCACCGCCTCGCTGCGTGCCCGCAGACGCCGCTTCGCCGGAACCTTCACGGCCGTCCTCCTCGGCGTCGCCTTCCTCGCCGGGACCCTGGTCATGGGCGACACCCTCCGCGCCGGCTTCGACACCATGTTCGCGTCGGCGGCCAACGGCACCGACGCCGTCGTCCGCAGCACCCGCGTCGTCACCACCCCGGGCCAGACCCAGGGCAGCCGCGGCACCGTCCCCGCCGACCTCGCCGAACGGCTCCGTACCGTCCCCGGCGTGGCCGCCGTGGAACCCGCCATCCAGGGCGCGGGACAGCTCCTCGGCAAGAACGGCAGCCCCGTCGGCGGCCAGGGCCCGCCCACCCTCGCCGGGAACTGGATCACGGACCCGGGCCTCAACCCGTACCGGCTCTCCGAAGGCCGCGCCCCCGTCCGCACCGGCGAGGTCGTCGTCAACCGCGGCGCCGCTTCCCAGGGCGGCCTCCGCCTCGGCGACACGACCGTGCTGCGCACCCCCGACCCGGTCCGGGTCACGATCGTCGGCCTGGCCACCTTCGGCGGCGCCGACGGCATGGGGCAGGTCACGTACACCGGCATGACCCGCGCGGACGCCGAGAAGTACCTCACCGCCACCCCCGGTCAGGCCGCCTCCCTGCAGGTACGGGCCGCCCCGGGCACCACGCAGCGCCACCTGGTGGAGGCGCTCGCCCCGGCACTGCCGCACGACGTCGAGGCCATCACCGGACAGGAGTCCGCCCAGGAGAACACCGACATGGTCTCCGGCCGGTTCCTGACCCTGTTCACCACCCTGCTGCTCGTCTTCTCCGGCATCGCCCTGCTCGTCGCCACCTTCAGCATCCACAACACCTTCGCCATCGTCGTCGCCCAGCGCACCCGCGAGAACGCCCTGCTCCGCGCCCTCGGAGCGGCCCGCCGCCAGATCCTCGCCGGCACCCTGGCCGAAGCCGCCGCCGTCGCGGTCGTCGCCTCCGTGGCCGGCCTGCTCGGCGGCATCGGCATCGCCGCGGGCCTCCAGGCGCTCTTCCCGGCCATCGGATTCCCCTTCCCCGACGGGAGCCTGGTTGTCAGCGGCACCTCGCTGCTGCTGCCGCTCGCCGTCGGCGTCGCCGTCTGCCTCGGCTCGGCCGTGCTGCCCGCCGTACGGGCCGGACGGACGGCGCCGCTCGCCGCCCTGCGCGACAGCGCCGTGGACCGCTCCGGGACCTCGCGGGCCAGGACGGTCACCGGCGCCGCCCTCGGCGCCGTCGCCCTCGCGGCACTGCTGACCGCGGCCCTGGCCGTGCCGTCCCTGTGGCTGTCGGCGGCGGGCGCGGTGCTGGCCACCGCCTCGTTCGTCGTCCTCGGGCCGGTCGCGTCCTCGTACGCCGTACGGATCCTCGCGCGCCCCCTGCACCGCCTGCGCGGGGTCACCGGCGCCCTCGCCGGCCGCAACGCCGCGCGCAGCCCCGCCCGGACGGCGGCCACCGCGACGGCACTGATGATCGGAGTCGCCGTCGTCTGCCTCTTCACCGTGTTCGGCGCCTCCCTCAAGGCCACCATGGACCGCACCGTGGCCCGCTCCTTCGCCGGTGACGTGGCCATCAGCGCCCCCGCGTTCGGCGCCGGAGGCAGCGGCCTCAGCCCGAAACTGGCGCCCGCCGTGGCGGCACTCCCCGTGCTCACCGCGATCCTGCTGGTCTACCTCGTCTGGCCGACCCACTGGGTGG
>NZ_JBHWBP010000113.1:0-21608 GCF_042735575.1 Streptomyces sp. NPDC059564
CACGGCGGCCCCCCGACGCCGTTCGGCCTCGGGGGCCCTGGTGTGCGGGGGGGTGCGGGGTCAGGCGGCGGCGCCGCTCAAGGGGGTGTCGAAGGCGGCCTCGACGTCGTGGCCGAGGATCCAGCCCACGTCCTCGGCGGCCTCCTTGACGCCGCCGGGGCGGCCGTCCCCGCGCGGGGCGGGGCGGCCCGTGCGCGAGCCGAGCTGGACCCGGGTGGTGTGCGGGCGGCGGACCGACTCGTAGCGCTCCAGGGCGGCGGCGACGCCCTCCGCGCCTGCGCCCGCCCGGGCGAGGCACAGGGCCAGGGCCACCGCGTCCTCGACGGCCTGGTTGGCCCCCTGACCGTGGTGGGGCAGCATCGGGTGGGCCGCGTCGCCGAGCAGGGTGACGCGGGGGGTGCTCCAGCGCTCCAGCGGCGCCCGGTCGTACAGGGCCCAGCGGCGCACCTCGCCCGCCGCGCCGACCAGTTCGCGCACCTCGGGCGCCCAGCCGGTGAGGACGGAGTCCAGGTCGGCCCGGTCGGTGGCGCTGGTCCAGGACTCCGCGTCGCCCTCGGCGGCGGGGACGACCACCACGTACGTGAACCGCCGCCCGCCGCTGACCGGATAGCACAGCACCCGGGCCTCGGGGCCCGCGAACATGTACATCCGGCGCGGGTCCAGCGAGGGCACGTCCGCCGCGTCCACCAGGCCGCGCAGCGCGCTGTTCCCGGAGTACACGGGGGCGTCCTCGCCGGCCACCGCGCGGCGCACCGCGGAGTGCACCCCGTCGGCGCCGACCAGCACGTCGGCCTCGGCCGTGGTGCCGTCCGCGAACTCCAGGAACACCCCGCCGGGGCCCTCCTCGTGGCGGACGAGCTCCTTGCCGGTGCGCACCCGCCCGTCGGGCACCAGGCCGGCCAGCATCCGGTGCAGGTCGCCCCGGTGGACGGTGAGGTAGGGGGCGCCGAACCGCCGCTCCCAGTCCTCGCCCATCTCCTGCACGGCGACCCGCGCTCCGTTGTGGAAGGCCCGGACCTCCAGGGCGTCCGGGCGGACCGCCAGTTCGGCCAGGCGCGGGCCGAGGCCGAGGCGTTCCAGCAGCCGGGTCCCGTTCGGGCCCAGGTGCAGGCCCACGCCCTGCTCGCGCAGGGCGGCGCCGCGCTCGTAGACGGCGACGTCCAGGCCCCGGGCGTACAGGGCGGCGGCCGCGGTGAGGCCGCCGAGTCCCGCGCCGATCACGGCCACCTTGAGGCTCACCGGTACTCCCAGGCACTCTCGAAGGATTCGAACTCGTCCACGGTGTCGGCGGAATCGAAGGATCCGAAGTCCGCGCCGCCGCCGGAGCCCAGCGCCAGCAGCGCCTCCAGCTCCCCCGCGGCGGCCAGTTCCACGTCGGCGACCGGGGTGTCCGGCCCGGCGACGGCGGCCGCCAGCATCCGCTCGTACCCGTCGGCGAAACGCGCGACCGTCTCCCGGTCCAGCACGTCCGTGTCGTACGAGAAGACGGCCGTGACCCCCTCGGGGGTCTGCTCGATCCGCAGCAGCAGGTCCAGCTGGCCCTCCTGCTGCGGGACGTCGATCAGGGCGATGTCCAGCCCGGCGTACGGGACGGACGGGCCCTCGGCCGCGCCCGGCGGGACGTTGGGCACCGGCGGCTCCATCCGGTCCATCTGGACCAGGAACAGCGCGGTACGGAAGACCGTGGCCCGGGGGAAGGCCAGCGCGCAGGGGTAGCGGACGCCCATCATGCCTCCCATGACCCGCTGACCGGCCTGCTCGGCGGCGCTGCGGAAGGTGGAGCCGGGGGTGAAGTCGGCCCGGACCGGCATGGTGTTGAGGAAGCAGCCGATGACGTCGCGCTGCGCGCGGCCCATCCGGCTGGTGGCCGGCACCCCGAGCACGAAGGCGTCCTGGCCGGTCCAGCGGTGGGTGAGGGCCTGGAAGACCCCGAGGAGGTACGCGAAGGGCGTCACCGCTGCCGCGGCGGCGGCCGGGGCCAGCCCGGCGGCGCTCTCCGCGGCGAGCTGCCGTACGACGGTTCCGCCCCGGTAGGAGCGCAGGGCGGGCCGGGGGCGGTCCAGGGGGAGTTCGGCGGCGGGCGCCTGCCCGACCGACTCCTTCCACAGCTCGGCCGCCCGCAGGCCCGACGGGGAGGCGGTGTAGCGCAGCTCCTCGGCGGCGTGGTCGGCGTAGGAGCCGGGGATGGGCCGCCAGCGCGGCTCCGCGCCGGTCGCGAACCCCTCGTAGGCGTCGAGGACGTCGCGGACCAGCAGCCAGCGCGAGGTGAAGTCGCTGACGATGTGGTGGGCGGAGGTGACCAGCGCCCAGTCCTCGTCGGTGTCGCGCAGCAGCACCACGCGGAAGGCTCCGGACTCCAGGCGGAAGGGGCGGGCCCCGGCCTCCTCGGCGGCCCGGTGCAGGGCGCTCTCGCCGGCGCCGTCGAGGTCGCGGAACTCCAGGCGGACCAGGGGCTGTTCGCCGACCGTGCGCTGGACGCCGGAGGCGCTCTCGGTGAAGACCGAGCGCAGCAGCTCCTGACGGGCGCCGACGGCGGTGACGGCGGCGTCCATGGCGGCGGGGTCGACGCGGCCGCGCAGCCGCAGGGGCATGACGATGTTGTAGGCGGAGGCCTCGGGCGAGACCCGGTAGGCCGTCCACATGGACTGCTGGATCGCGGTCAGCGGCAGGGACCGCGCCGCCGGCCCGGCCACCGCGGCCGCCTCGGTCACGGCGCTCATCCGCAGCCTCCCGCGTGGCTCATGTCCGTGGTCCGCCCGGCGCCGACGACCGCGAGCTCCGCGTCGGCGGGCGGCGCGGCGGGGGCCGCGGGGGCGGCGTCGCCGAAGGAGGCGGCGAAGGCGGGGACCCGGTCGAGGCCCCAGTAGGGCTCGCTGCCGTTGATCAGGTACGGGACGCCGAAGACCCCGTCCCGGTGCACGTCCATCAGCGCGGCGGCGGCCCGCTCGCGCAGCTGCGGATCGTCGGTCGCGGCGGCCACGGCGTCGGCGTCGAGGCCGGTCTCGACGGCCAGTTCGACGACGGTCGCCGGGTCGCAGATGTCGCGCCCCTCCAGCCAGCGGGCGCGGCCCGCGCGGGCCACCCACTCCCGGCCCAGGCCCGCGTCGACGGCGAGGAACCAGGCCAGGTGGGCCGGCTCCCACCACGGCGCACGGTCGGCCGGCCAGGTCAGCGCCAGGCCGCGGTCGGCGGCGAGACGGCGTACGTCGCGCAGGATGTAGAACTGCTTCGCGCGCGTCATGGGCGTGTACGGGAACTGCCCGCCGGCCGCGTCCAGCAGCCCGGCGCTGGTCTCGTCGGGCTCCCAGAAGGGGCGCCACTCGACGCGGTCGAGCAGCCCGGGGTGCTCGCGCTCCAGGTCGTGCAGGGCGAAGAAGTTGTAGGGGCTGCGCAGGTTGAAGTAGAACCGGGGCGGTTTGGCGGCACGGCCGGCCATGTCGAACTCCTCTGTGAATCAGGCTGGTCGGACGGGGTGGGCCGGTCAGACGACCAGACCGCCGTCGATGTGGAAGACCTGTCCGGTGATGTACGCGGCACGGTCGGAGGCGAGGAAGGACACCAGCTCGGCGACCTCCCGCGCCTCGCCGAAGCGGCCCAGCGGGATCCGCGCCGTCATCTGCTGGGCGTGCTTCTCGGACAGGCCGCCGACCATGTCGGTGGCGATGAAGCCGGGTGCCACGGCGTTGGCCCGCAGGCCGCTGCGCCCGGACTCCTTGGCCAGGGCCTTGGTGAAGCCGATGATCCCGGCCTTGGTCGCGGAGTAGTTGCTCTGCGTGGCGTTGCCCGCGGCGGCGACCGACGACAGGGTGATGATCGTGCCGCGGCGGCGCTTCATCATCGGGAAGGCCAGCGCCTTGGCGAAGTTGAACGTGCCGTCGAGGTTGGTGCGGACCACCGCGTCCCAGTCCTCGTCCTTCATCATCGCCAGGTGGCTGTCCCGGACGATCCCGGCGGCGGTGACCAGCACCTCCACCGGGCCCAGCTCCGCCTCGGCCGCCGCGGTGAAGGCCCGGACCTGCTCGCGGTCCGTGACGTCCACCCGGCGGGCCAGCACCCGCGCCCCCAGCTCCTGCGCGGACTTCGCGGCGAGCCGGGCTGCCTCCTCGTTGGACTGGAAGCAGAACGCCACGTCGTGGCCGTCCCGTGCCAGGGTCTCCACCACGGCCCGGCCGATGCCGCGGGAGCCGCCGGTGACGAGGGCTACCGGCCTCGGTGTCTCGGACATGGATAGATGCCTCTCTCTTCGGGACGCGGGTGCGCGTGTGTACGGGGGGTGATGCGGGGGGGGAGGCGCGGACGGCCGCGCCCCCCCCGGGGGCGGCCCAGCCGCAGCAGGGTGGCTCCGACGGTGCCGTCCCGGTCCAGGGCGGTGACCAGCGCGAGCCGGTCCACCAGGGCGGGCTCCGCACCGGCGTGGGCCAGTACCGCGGCCAGCTGGAAGGCGGCCGAGGCGGCCGTCGCGTCGCCGACGAGGGGGCGTACGGCGATCCGCTCGCCCGCGATCCCCTCCAGCGCGGACTCCTCCTGCTTGCCGAGCTGCCCCGGCGGGGTGCCCGGCGCGACCAGCGCGACGTCCTCGGGGCCCACGCCCGCGTCGGCGAGCACCTCGGCGACGCAGCGCGACAGCGCGGCCCCGGCCCGGCCGGTCTCCGGGAAGGCCCGGAAGCGGGAGCCGAGCACGGTGGCGAGCACCCGCCGGCCCCCCTCGCGGGCGGCCTCCCCGCTCTCCAGCAGGAACAGCGCGGCGCCCTCGCCGAGCGGGTCGGCCTCGGCCCCGGCGTGGTCGGCGACCCGCTCCAGGCGGGCGCGCTGCACCGAGAACTCCTCGGCCGCGCCGGCCAGCAGCGCGTTGGCGTGGCCGCCGCGCAGCAGCCGGGAGGCGTAGTTCAGGGCGAGCAGTCCGGTGGCCGAGCCGCCGGACACCGTGACGTTGGGGCCCTTGAGGGTGTGCCGGATGGCGCTCTGGCCCGTCGGGCAGTTCATCACGGTGTTGGGGAAGCGGGCCGGGTCGACCAGGTAGGGCTTCTCGCCGGTCAGGGCGTCCTTGGTGAAGTCCATGATGGACTGGACGCTGCCGGAGGTGCCGAGCACCAGCCCGGTCTTCTCCGGGTCGGCGGCCAGGCCCTGGCCGAAGTCCTCCAGGAGTTCCCCGACGGTGACGACGGCGATCCCGGTGGCCCGGTCCATCGACCGGGTTCCCTTGCGGCCGAGGACGGCCTTGATGTCGAAGCCGGGGATCAGGCCCGCGTCCTCGTACGGGACGGGCCACTGCGCGGGGTCGACGGCGGCGGTCGCCGTCTTCCGGGCGAGGAGTCCCTCGGCGAAGGACCGCCGGCCCAGCCCGTACGGGGAGGTCACCGCCCAGCCCGAGATGACGAGCCGGCGCTCGCGGGGCTCCGCCGGTGCTGTTGCTGTCATGCGACTGCGCTCCTCTCTTCCCAGTGGCCGAGGACCAGCACGGCGTTGTTGCCGCCGAAGGCGAGTCCGTTGTTCTGCACGACCTTGAGGTCGGCTTCGACCGCCTCGTTCGGTACGCAGTCCACGCCGCACTCGGGGTCGGTGGTGCGGTGGTTGATGGTCGGCGGGATGAACCCCTCGCGCAGGGCGAGGGCGCAGGCCGCCGAGGCCAGGGCGCTGGCGGCGCCCATGGTGTGGCCGATCATCGACTTGATGGAGACGGTGCGCGGCAGGTCCTCGCCGAACACCTGGCGGATCGCGCCGACCTCGGTGACGTCGTTGGCCCTGGTACCGGTGCCGTGCGCGGAGATGAAGTCCACGTCGGCGGGGGTGATCCCGGCGTTCGCGTGCGCCGCGGTGATGCAGCGGGCGATCGAGTCCCGGTCGGGGGCGACGGGGTGGCTGGCGTCGCAGGACAGGCCGTAGCCGAGGACCTCGGCGTAGATCCGGGCGCCGCGGGCCAGCGCGGACTCCAGCGACTCCATGAGGAGGATGCCGGCGCCCTCGCCCGTGAGGATGCCCTGCCGGTCGGCGTCGAAGGGCCTGCACACGTCGGGGGCGATGGTGCCGAGCCGGTAGAAGCCGGTGAAGGTCTTGCGGCACAGGGCGTCGGCCCCGCCGCACAGCGCCATCTCGACGTCTCCGGAGCTGATGGCGTCGTAGCCGTAGCCGACGGCGTAGTTCCCGGCGGCGCAGGCGGTGGGGACGGTGACCGTCTCCACGTCCTCCAGGCCGAGTTCGCGGACGATGCCCGCGGAGAGCCGGCCCGGCCAGACGCGGCGGGCGACCACCGGGTCGAGGGCGTCCTCGTCCCCGGCGACCTGGAGCCCGGTGAGGTGGTCGAGGTCGCGGGACTCGCCGTCGGTGGTGCCGACCGAGACCAGGGAGCGCCTGGCCCGGACGTCCGCCTCGGTGAGTCCGCCGTCGGCCACCGCCATGCGGGCTCCGGCGACCGCGAACTGGGCGGCCCGGCCGAGCTCGTCGGCCGGCAGCTCGCGCAGCCAGGCCTCCGGCTCGAAATCGGTGATCTCGCAGGCGTTGGAGTGGGCGAAGCCGGTGGTGTCGAACGCGCTGATGGGCTTCGCCCCGCTGCGTCCGGCGCGCAGGCCTTCGGCGAAGGCGTCCACGCCCGTGCCGATGCTCGTCACGACACCGAGACCTGTGATCACCACCCGGTGCCGGGCAGCGGCGCGCTGCCCCGTCGCGGCCGTCTCGGAGGTCACTTGCCCTCGGCCTCCGCGATCACGGCGTACACGCCGACCAGGTTGACCATGCGGCTGAGCTCGGACTGCTCCAGCGTGATGCCGAAGACCCGCTCCAGCGAGGCCAGGATCTCGATGGTGCGCAGGGAGTCGGCGTCGTGCTCCTCCTTGAAGAGGCTCGTCTCGGTCACCTCGTCGAGGTCGAGTTCGAGGATGTCGCAGACGATGTCCTTGATCTGCTCCTTGCGCCCGGCGTCGAGGGCGGGGATCTGGGTGGTCATCTGTTGTTCCTCCGGTGAAGGGATGGCGGGGGGCGGGGGTCTTGCGTGGTTACCGATGACTCGATGGTGGGAGGGGCCGCTATCAGTGGCCTATATCCACCAGGTGCGAGGTGAGGCCCACGGAGCGGGGCTCCTTCCAGAGGTGCGAGACCTCTCCGAACTGGCGGTACACCCAGGCGTCGTCGTAGATCGTCTCCAGGTAGCGGTCGCCGCCGTCGGGCAGGACGAGCACCACGTTCGAGCCGGGGATGATGTCCGGGGCGATCCGTTCCAGCGCCGCGACGACGGCTCCGGAGGAGCCGCCGGCGAGGACGGCCTCGTCGCGGACGAGGCGCCGGCAGCCGACGACGCAGTCGAGGTCGCCGACGTGGATGACCCGGTCGGCGTCCGAGGGACGCAGCAGGCGGGGCACCACCGAGGCGCCGTGGCCCGGGATGAGCCGGGTGCGGCGCTCCTGCGGGCCGAAGAGCACGCTGCCGATGGCGTCGACCGCGTTGATGGTGGTGGTCATGCCGTGCCGGCGGATGTACTCGGCGCAGCCGCCCAGCGTTCCGCTGGTGCCGGCGGCCACGACGAGCTGGTCGACGCGGCCGTCGAGGGCCTCGGCGATCTCGCGCATGGTGGTCTGGTGGGCGATGGGGTTGAGCGGGTTGGAGTACTGGTCGGGCCAGTACGCGTCGGGGGTCTCGGCGACGAGGTCGGCCACCCGGCGCAGCCGGGCCGGCAGCAGTTCCCCGGTGGCCGGATCGGGGTCGACGACGATCTCGACCTCGGCCCCGTAGGCCCGCAGGATCGCGACGTTCTGCCGGGTCGTCCGGGCGTCCACCACGCAGATGAAGCGCAGTCCGAAGTACCCGCAGATCTGGGCGAGCCCGATCGCGAGATTGCCCGAACTCGACTCGATCACGGTTGATTTACCGGGGACGAGTTCCCCGGTCCTGATGCGCGCCAGCACCATGGAAAGTGCCGAGCGGTCCTTGATACTTCCTCCGGGATTGAACCGCTCGACCTTGGCGAACACCCGCGAGCCGAGGCCCGGCAGCAAACGCTCCAGTTCAATGAGCGGAGTTCCTCCCACGGTGGAGAGGATTCCCTTCGTCCCTTCGTCGTACGGCATCTGATGCAGCCATCCTCTGCTGGGAGTTGCGGGGTGCGGATACGGCGTGACCGAGATTCGGCCAATCCGCTATATCGATGCCATACGGCTGGTTATAGGTGGCGCATAGTCGTCGGCCCGAATCTCTTCCACATCGCAACACGGAACTCCCCCACGCTGACGGAAGAGAGAGTCCCTCACATGACCGGCACCGACTCGCGCATTCAGAAAGTCGTCATCCTCGGCGGCGGAACCGCCGGCTGGATGACCGCCGCCTATCTCGGCAAGGCGCTCCAGGGCACCGTGGACATCACCGTGCTCGAGGCGCCGGCGATTCCGCGGATCGGTGTCGGCGAGGCCACCGTCCCCAACCTCCACAAGGTCCTCTTCGACTACCTCGGCATCGCCGAGGAGGAGTGGATGCGGGAGTGCAACGCCAGCTTCAAGATGGCCGTGCGCTTCGTGAACTGGCGGACCGGCGGCCAGGGCGAGCCGAACGCCCGTGAGCTGGAGAACGGCGGCCCGGACCACTTCTACCACCCGTTCGGCATCCTGCCGGACAGCGACAACGTCCCGATGTCGCACTACTGGGCCAAGCGCAAGCTGGAGGGCCAGACCGAGGAGCCGTTCGACTACGCGTGCTTCCGCGAGCCCCCCGTCATGGACGCGAAGAAGTCCCCGAAGTGGCTCGACGGCAACCCGTCCACCCGCTACGCCTGGCACTTCGACGCCGCGCTGGTCGCCGACTTCCTGCGCCGCTTCGCCACCGAGAAGCAGGGCGTCCACCACGTCCAGGGCGAGATGACGCACGCGGAGAAGGACGAGCGCGGCTTCATCAAGGCCCTGCACACCAAGGACGGCCGGGTCCTGGACGCGGACCTGTTCGTGGACTGCTCCGGCTTCCGCGGCCTGCTCATCAACCAGGCCCTGGAAGAGCCGTTCATCGACATGAGCGACCACCTGCTGTGCGACAGCGCCGTCGCCACCGCCGTGCCGCACGACGACGAGGCCAACGGCATCGAGCCGTACACCTCCGCCATCGCGATGACCTCCGGCTGGACCTGGAAGATCCCGATGCTGGGCCGTTTCGGCTCCGGCTACGTCTATTCCAGCAAGTTCACGACGAAGGAGGAGGCGACCAAGGAATTCAGCGCCCTCTGGGGTCTGGACCCGGAGACCACGAAGTTCAACCACGTGAAGTTCCGGGTGGGCCGCAACCGCCGCGCCTGGGTGAACAACGTGGTGAGCATCGGACTTTCCTCCGCGTTCCTGGAGCCGCTGGAATCGACCGGCATCTACTTCATCACCGCCGCCATCTACCAGCTCGCCAAGCACTTCCCGGACCGCGACTTCCACCCGGAGCTGGCCAACAGCTTCAACCGCGAGATCGAGGTGATGTTCGACGACACCCGCGACTTCATCCAGGCGCACTTCTACTACGCGCCGCGCAACGACACCCCGTTCTGGCGGGCGAACAAGGAACTGACGCTCCCGAAGAACATCCAGGAGAAGATCTCCGCGTACAAGGCCGGCCTCGCGATCAACTCCCCGATCGCCGACGAGTCCACGTACTACGGCAACTTCGAGGCGGAATTCCGCAACTTCTGGACCAACGGCAGCTACTACTGCGTCTTCGCGGGCCTCGGCCTGGAGCCGGACGCCCCGCTGCCCGTCCTCGCGCACAAGCCGGATTCCGTGGCGGGCGCCGAGGCCATGTTCGGCAAGGTCAAGCAGGAGCAGGAGCACCTCCTCGACACGCTGCCGAGCGCCTACGACTATCTGCGCCAACTGCACGGCAAGTAAGCAGTCTCCTCCCTTCCGGTGCGCAGGCCCGGAGCCGGTCCCTCCCCCCGGCTTCCGGGCCCGCGCCGCACCCCGATCCCCAGGAGTCCCCACAGATGTCACGCGCCTCCCAGCCCTCCCCGTCCCTCCGCGCCGGCCAGTCCGACGGCGCGGCCGAAGCCGACATCAGGCCCCTGATGTCGGCCTTCCCCTCCGGCGTCTCGGTGATCACCACGATCGGTGCGGATTCCGAGCCGCGCGGCATGACCTGCAGCTCCCTGGCCAGCGTCGCCCTCTCCCCGCCCACGATCGTGCTGTGCCTGCGTACGCAGAGCCCGACCGTGCGGGCCGTGCTGGAGACCGGGCAGGTGGCGGTCAACCTGCTGCACGAGAACGCCCGTCCCGTCTCCGACCTGTTCGCCTCGGGGGCGCCGGACCGCTTCGCGCGCACCGAGTGGCGGCTCCCGCTGGGGGCAGGCGGCCCGCACCTGGCGGCGGCCGCGCACGCCATAGCCGACGGCGAGGTGGTCGACGCCGTCGAATTCGGCGACCACACCGCGGTGTTCGTCCGCGTCCACCGGGTCTCACTGCGCGACGAGGAGGAACCCCTGCTGTACGGCAAGCGCAGATACGCCCGCTGGACCGATGCCACCGCCGTCCCGGGCCCGCCCGCCGCGGCCCCGCCCCCGCCGGCGGTCCCCGCCGCGCTCACCGCACCGTCGACGCCGAAGGAGGCGGCCCGTGTCCGCCCGTGACCCGCTGCCCGACCTGCTGATCGCGATCCCCGCGGTCATCATCGCGTGCAAGGCAGGCGCGATGCTCTTCCGCCGTTTCGGTCAGCCGCCGGTGGTCGGCGAGATCGCCGTCGGCATCCTGCTGGGACCCTCGCTGCTCGGCTGGCTGTGGCCCTCGGCCCAGACATGGCTGTTCCCCGGGACGGTCCTGCCGTTCACCGGGGCGTTCGGAAACATCGGTCTGCTGGCGTTCATGTTCCTGGTGGGCCTGGAGCTGAACCTCTCCGCCCTGCGCGGGCACAGCCGTACCGCCATCGCCGTCAGTCAGGCGAGCATCGCGCTCCCGCTGGTCCTCGGCTCGGGACTGGCCCTGCTGATGTACGACTCGCTGGCCCCCGACGGGGTCTCCAAGCTCGCCTTCGTGCTGTTCATCGCGGTGTCCATGAGCATCACGGCGTTCCCGGTGCTCGCCCGGATCCTGACCGACCGGGGGCTCTACAACACCCGGATCGGCGCCCTCGCGATGGCCTGCGCGGCGGTCGACGACGTGACCGCCTGGTGCCTGCTGGCCGCGGTGGTCGCCGTCAGTACCAGCAGCTCCCCGCTGGAGGCCTTCACCACCGCCGCGCTCGCGGCCCTGTTCCTGGCCTTCATGATCTACGCGGTCCGGCCGCTGCTGGCCAAGTGGGCCGAGCGGGCCGCCCGGACCGTGGACTCGGTCGTCCTGGTCGTGCTGTTCAGCGGGCTGTGCCTGTCGGCCTTCACCACCGACAAGATCGGCGTGCACGCGCTGTTCGGCGCCTTCGTCTTCGGTGTGATCACCCCCCGCGGCTCCCGGGTGATCGAGCTCTGCGCGGCGCGGCTGCGGGCCTTCACCATCCCGATCCTGCTGCCGCTGTTCTTCGTCAACACCGGTCTGCGCACCGATGTGGGGCTGCTGATCTCCGACCCGATGATGTGGCTGTGGGCCCTGGCCATCATGGTCGTCGCCTTCCTCGGCAAGTGGGGCGGCAGCACCTCCGCGGCGCGGGCCACCGGCCAGTCCTGGCGGGACGCCATGTCGATCGGCGCCCTGATGAACTGCCGCGGCCTGACCGAGCTGGTGGTGCTGAACCTGGGGCTGGAGCTGGGGGTGATCGGGCCCAGCCTGTTCACGATGCTGGTCCTGATGGCCCTGCTCACCACGGCGATCACCTCTCCCGCGCTGTCCTGGATCCGGAGGGGGATCCCGTCGGACAAGGAAGCCGACGACGTGGCCGACGGGCCCCTGGTCCACGAACCGGTGCTGCTGCCGGCCAAGGCGGGCGTCTCCTGAACCGATAACCGCCGGCGTTCCCGCGTACGTTCCTGCTCGCGATCGGCCGTGCGGCCGTGCCGTCCCCCTCCCAGGGACCGGTACGGCCGCACCGTCGTGCTACGTCCTCGTTCCGCCGCTCACCGCCCCGCCGTGGCGAGCGGCGTGGCGGCGTGTCCGGCCGCCGCCCGTACCCAGCGCTCCAATACGGCCTGCGCGGCGCCCGAGTCGAGGGACCGGGCCGCGACGGCGACCGTCTCGCGCAGCCGCTCGGTGACCGTACGGCCCCGGGCGGGTTCGGCGGCGGCCAGCGCGGCGCCCGCGGAGAGCAGCACCGCGTCGCGCACCGCGCCCCGCTCCCCACCGGCGAACAGCCGCCGGGCCACCATCGCGTTGTGCGCGGCGTCCGCGCCCCGCAGGGCGTCGACGGGCGCGAACGCGATGCCGATGTCGCGGGGGTCGAAGGATTCCTCCCGGACCCTTCCCCCCTCGACGCTCAGCACGGTCGAGGTGGTCGTGACGCTGAGCTCGTCGAGCCCGTCGTCGCCGCGGAACACCAGGGCGCTGCCGCCCCGGCGGGCCAGTACCCCCGCGATCAGCGGGAGCAGCCGGGCGTCGGCCACGCCGACCGCCTGGGCGGTGGGGCGCGCCGGGTTGGTCAGCGGCCCGAGGGCGTTGAAGACGGTCGGGATGCCGAGCTGCCTGCGCACCGGCGCGGCGAACCGCATGGACGGGTGGAAGTCGGGGGCGAAGCAGAAGGTGATCCCCGCCTCCTCCACCAGGGCCGCCACCCGCGCCGGCTCCAGCCGCAGGGTCACCCCGAGCGCTTCCAGCACGTCCGCCGACCCCGAGGCGGAACTCGACGCCCGGTTGCCGTGCTTGACGACCCGGGCCCCGGCGCCGGCCGCGACGATCGCGGACATGGTCGAGATGTTGACCGTACGGGCCCCGTCGCCGCCCGTGCCGACCACGTCGACCGTGGCGCCGGGTACGTCGAGGGGTACCGCGTGGTCGAGCATGGCGCGGACCAGGCCCTCCAGCTCGCCGACCGTCTCCCCCTTGCCCCGCAGGGCGACGAGGAAGCCGGCGAGCTGTGCGTCGGTGGCCTCGCCGCGCATCACCTGGTGCATGGCCCAGGCGGTGTCGGCGGCGGCCAGGTCCCGGCCGGCGAGCAGGACCTCCAGCAGGGCGGGCCAGCTGCGCTGGCCCCGGCCCGGTTCCGGTCTGACGGTGGTCACTTGGTTCTCCCTGGGTGAGTCGTGGGGTGGAGCCCCGAGGCTCAGCCCCACTCCTCGCCGTTCTTGGAGGACGACGGCGTGGGGGTCGGGGCCGCGGCCGGGGCCTCCGGGGTGGTGGCGTTCGCGGTGACGCTGTTCGCGGTCGCCACCGGGCTCTCGCCGGCGATCTGTACGCCGCCGGCGATCGCGGTGACGGCGATGACCGCGACGGTGATCCGCTTGACCTGGGTGCGCAAGGTGTTCTGCATCTCGGTTCTTCTCCCCCGTTGAGTACTGCTCGAGTTCCGGTCCGTTCCGGTGAGAAGAACACTAGGAAGGAGCGGCTTCGAGCCGATATCGCCGCGTCTTCGGGGGCCGCGCCATTTCGATAAGAACGATATAACCGCTGGTCAGGGCTGGCCCCGATGACGATATTCGGCATCGGAACCGCCCTTGACGACCGTTGCGAAGCCGCTTGAGGGGCGCTGGAGGACTTCTCGGATATCGCTGGTCGACAGGTCGCGAAGCGGAGGCTTAGCGTTCCCGGTACATTTCAGCCACCAGGAAGGCCAGATCCAGCGACTGGGTGCGATTGAGTCTCGGGTCGCACGTGGATTCGTAGCGCTCGCTCAGTTCGTCGAGGCTCACTTCCTCACCGCCTCCCACGCATTCGGTGACGTCGCCCCCGGTGAATTCCAGGTGCACGCCCCCGGGATGCGTCCCGAGCTCGCGGTGGACCTCGAAGAAGCCCTTCACCTCGTCGACGATGTCGTCGAAGCGGCGGGTCTTGAGGCCCGACGGCGCCTCGAAGGTGTTGCCGTGCATGGGATCGCTCACCCACGCCACCGGCGCCCCCTCCGCGGCCGCCTTCTCCACCAGCACGGGCAGCCGGTCGCGGACCCGGCCGGCGCCCATGCGGACGATGAAGGTGAGCCGGCCGGGCTCCCGTTCGGGATCGAGCCGGTCGATCAGCCGCAGCACCGTGTCGGAATCGGTGCCCGGCCCGAGCTTGACGGCGATCGGGTTGGAGATCTTCGAGAAGAACTCCACGTGGGCCCCGTCGAGGTCCCGGGTGCGCTCCCCGATCCACAGCATGTGGCCGCTGGTCGCGTAGCGCCGTCCGGTCGCCGGGTCCTCGCGGACCAGCGGTTCCTCGTACTCCAGCAGCAGTCCCTCGTGGCTGACGAAGAACTCCACGGCGTGCTGGATGCGTTCGTCGGCCCCGCAGGCCCGCATGAAGTTCAGGGCCTGGTCGATCTGGGTGGCGAGCGCCGCGTACCGCTCGCCGACGGGCGAGCGGGCCACGAAGTCCTGGTTCCAGGCGTGCGCCTGGCGCAGGTCCGCGTAGCCGCCGGTGGTGAAGGCGCGTACGAGGTTCAGCGTGCCTGAGGCCGCCTGGTGCATCCGCAGCAGGCGGCGCGGATCGGGGTCGCGTTCGGCCGGCTCGAAGGGGAATCCGTTGACCGCGTCGCCCCGGTAGGCGGGCAGGGTGAGCCCGCCGCGGGTCTCCGTCGGCTTCGAGCGGGGTTTGGCGTACTGGCCCGCCATCCGGCCGATCTTCACGACCGGCACGGAGGCGGCGTACTGGAGGACGAGCGCCATCTGGAGCAGGGTGCGCACCTTGCGGCGTACGGAGTCCTCGCGGACGTCCGCGAAGGTCTCGGCGCAGTCCCCGCCCTGGAGCAGGAAGGCCTCGCCCCGGGCGACGGCGCCGAGGCGCTGTTTGAGCTGCTCGCATTCGGCGGCGACCACGAGCGGAACGGTGTCGCGCAGCTCGGCCCGTACGGCGTCCAGGGCCGCCGCGTCGGGCCATTCGGGCTGTTGTGCCGCGGGCAGGGCCCGCCAGGAATCCACGTGCTCCACGAGTTGCTCCTTCGTCACCCGGCGAGGGTGTCTGCGGGCTGCTGGGTCCGTGCGGTGGTGAGGAAGTTCTGCAGGAGCCGCATGCCTCCGACGGTGGTGATCGACTCGGGGTGGAACTGGACCCCTTCGACGGCGAGGGTCCGGTGGCGCAGCCCCATCACGTAGCCGTCGTCGACGGCGTGCGCGGTGGCGATCAGCTCCTGCGGCAGGGGTTCCGCGACGATGAGCGAGTGGTAGCGGGTGGCGGTCATGGTCCTGCCGAGCCCGGCGAAGACCCCGGCGCCGTCGTGGGAGACCTCGCTGGTCTTGCCGTGCTTGAGCCGGTCGGCGACCCGTACGGTGCCCCCGTGGGCGAGGCCGATGGCCTGGTGGCCGAGGCAGATGCCGAGCAGCGGCACCCGTCCGGCGAAGCGGTGCACGAGCTCGACGTGCCCGGACTCGGCGGGGTGTCCCGGGCCGGGGCCGAGGACCACCGCGTCGGGCTGCCGGGCGGCGAGTTGGCCGGGGCTCTCGGTGCGGGATCGGACGACCTCGGTGGTGGCGCCGAGGGTGCGCAGGTACTGGTCGATGATGTGGGTGAAACTGTCGTACGCGTCGACGAGCAGGACCTTCACGGGAGCAGCTCCTCACCGGTGAGCGCCCAGTAGGCCGCCCCCATCTTGTGCAGGGTCTCGCGCCACTCCGCGGCGGGCGAGGAGTCCGCGACGATGCCGGCGCAGCTCTGGGTGGAGTACGTCGCCCCTTCGTGGGTGACCGTACGGATGCACAGCGCCAGCCGGGACCAGCCGCGAACGTCGACCAGGCCGACGGCTCCCGCGTACATGCCCCGGGAATCGCTCTCCAGTTCGGAGATGATCTCCATGGCGCGGATCTTGGGGGCTCCGGTGACCGTCCCGGCGGGGAAGGTGGCCCGCAGCGCCGACCAGGTGTCCTCGCCGGGCGCGAGCAGGCCCTCGACGGTGGAGACCAGGTGGAAGACGTGCGAGAAGGTCTCGACCGTCATCACCTCGGGGGCGTCGAGGGTGGCGGGCAGGCAGACCCGGCCGATGTCGTTGCGGCAGAGGTCGACGAGCATCACGTGCTCGGCCCGCTCCTTCTCGCTGGCCAGCAGGGCCTCGATGCGGGGCCCGTCCACCTCCGGGTCCCCGCTGCGCGGGGTGGTGCCGGCGATGGGGCGCATGACGATCCGGTCGCCCTCGGTACGGAAGAGCACCTCGGGGCTGGCCCCGATCAGCGTGGATCCGCAGCGCGGGACGAGGTACATGTACGGGGAGGGGTTGCGGGCGCGGAGCCTGCGGTAGACCTCCGCCGGGGTCAGCGCGCTGTCCACCTCGATGCGGTGGCCGATCTGGATCTGGTAGATGTCGCCGACGCCGATGTGGCGCAGGCAGCGCTCGACGTGGGCCCGGAAGGCCTCCTCGTCGGTGCTGTCGCGGACGGCGGAGGGGGCGGGGGCCTCGGGGGTCCGGCCCGCGGGCTCGGTCATCCCGGCCGTGAGCCGCTCGACGATCCCGGCGAGGTCGGTACGGGCGGCGGGGCCGCCGTCGGGGCCGAAGGCCTCGCTGCGGGCGGCGAGCCGGACGGCCGTACCGGCGTCCAGGTCGTACCAGACGGTGTCCTGGAACAGGGTCAGGACGAGGTCGGGGCCGTCGGCGCCGTCCCGTTCGGGCAGCTCCTCCATGTACCAGGCGGCTCCGTAGCCGATGGTGGCGAGGAAGCCGAAGGCGTACTCGGGGCGGGCGCTGTCGACGTCGAAGGAGGCCTGGACGGCGCGCAGTACGTCCCAGACCTGCTCGGGCCGCTCGAAGAGGCGGTCGCCGCCGGGGCCGGTGGCCAGGCCGAGCCGGTCGGCGACCCGGGACAGCTCGGCCAGTACGGGCGGCACCCCGGCGGCGGAGATCCGCCCGGGGTGGACGCGCAGCTCGGCGAGCCGGCCGAAGCCGACGACGGCGGAGTTCCCGTCGAACTCGGGGCTCTCCAGGGACTCCAGGAGGAACACGTCCTCCCCGAACCGCGCCCGCAGGGCCTCGTACAGCTCCATGGGCGGGTGCGGGTCGAGGAGGGTCTCCTCGATTCTGACGGGGAGGGGGGACCGGCCGTGATCGGCCGGCGCCCGAGTGGTGGTGTCGAGCAGTGTGGTCACTGAATCACTTCCTCGGATGGCTCGGGGCCGTTCGGGGCGGCCGTGGCGCGTGTTCGCGGAGGGGTGTGTGGCGGCGGTGCGGGGTGCGGGGTGACTCAGCCGTAGCGGCGCATCTCGTGGAAGAAGTCCTCGACGACCGTGAGGCGTTCCTGAGCCCGGAGGGTGTCGTGGATGTGCCGGCCGACCGCGAGGTCGAGCACGCCGAGGCCGAAGGGGGAGAAGAAGACGGGCTTGTCCGCGGGGACCTCCAGCTGCCCGGAGAGCACGTCGTAGAGGGTGCCGTCGACGAAATCGCGGCTGCCGGTGAGCTGTTCGGCCAGGTGGGGGGAGGTGTCGGCCTTCAGGCAGTGCTCGATGTCGTCGACGACGTTGAAGCCGGAGAGGATCACCTCGGGTGACAGGTCGCGCAGGGAGACGTGCAGCACCAGGGGGTTGTGGGCGAACCAGTCCGGGTCGCTGACGTGGGGGGTGCCTGCGACGGTCGCGAAGACGACCAGGTCGCTGGAGCGGATCAGCTTCTCGGCGCTGTCGTGGACGGTGACCGGGCCCTCCTCGCCCGAGCGGGTGAGGTAGTCGGCGAAGCCCTCGGCGTGCTCGGTGGACAGGTCGTGGACGCCGATCTCGTCGAACTCCCAGCCCGTGCCCGCCAGGTACTGGTGGATGAAGCGGGCGATCAGGCCGACGCCGAAGAAGCCGACGCGGCGCGGGCGGCGGCCCTGCGGGCTGAGCCGGTCGGCGGCGAGCGCGGCGGAGGCCGCGGTGCGCGCCGCGCTGATGATCGAGGATTCCAGGCAGGCGAGCGGGTATCCGGTCTCCGGGTCGTTGAGGATCAATACGGCGGAGGCGCGCGGAATTCCGGCCGCCACATTCTCGGGGAAGCTGGAAATCCACTTCAGTCCGTCGACCGGGGCCTCTCCCCCGATCGAAGCCGGCAGCGCGATGATGCGCGAGGTCGGGCGGTCGGGAAAGCGCAGGAAATAGGACGGCGGATTGACCGTCCCGCCCTCACCGTGCACCCGATAAGCGGATTCGATCAATCCGACCACCTCGGGCGCGCGGCCTTCGAGGACTTCGTGCACCTGGGCGCCGGGGATCACGGCAAAAGAGGGCGCACCGACCGTACGTGACATCGCAGACTCCACAACTCGGCAGTTTTCTCGTCTGCGATGACGCTAGGGACCGGCTTTATCGCCGGGTTATTGGGCGGATACGCGTCTCCCCGGAGTGCGGTCCGGTGGGACACGGCGCACCTCAGGCCCGGGCCAGCGCCCGGGCCGCCTTCTCCTCCCACGGCGGGGCGCCGATGCCCTGGAAGACGCCGAGCGCGGCCGCCACATGGGCCCGCCCCTCCTCCTCGCGCCCGCTCCCCCGGTACGCCTCACCGAGCGCCAGCCGGATCTGCCCCTCGATCATCGGGCTCTTGGTGCGCCCGGCCACCTCAAGCGCCTCCAGGAAGGTCCTCTCGGCCGCCTCCACGGCACCGGCCTGGAACCGGGTCTCCGCGAGTCCCAGGAGTGCGTGGGCGAGGCCGAGCAGGTCGGAGATCTCCTTGACGATCTCCACGACCCGGCTGAACCCCCGTTCGGCCTCCGCCAGCTGCCCCAGTGCCAGGTGGGCGCCCGCCAGCCGGTGCGTGGCCAGCGCCATGCTGCGCCGCTTGCCTCCGATGCTCTCGCAGACGCGCACGGATTCGCGGCCGAGCTCCAACGCGACCTCCGGCTGCCCCTGATCGAGGGCGAACTGGGCCATGTTCTGGAGTGCGTACGCCTCGGAGGAGCGGTTGCCCGTCGTCCGGAACACCGGAAGGGCCTCCCGCAGCCGTTCCATTCCCCGGTCGTACTCTCCCCGGATGCGGTCGATGAACGCGAGGTCGCTCAGGACCAGTGCCCGCCCGAGCGGATCCCCCGCCCGCGTGTAGAGCGCGAGGGCGGCCTCCTGCCGGGCCGTCGAGTCGGTCAGCCTGCGCAGCCGCATGTTGATCACGCCCAGCTGCTGCTCCATCGCCGCCTGGCCGCGCAGGTTGCCCGCGGTGCGGGCCGCCTCCAGGGCGTACTCGCTGCACCGGCGCCAGTCCTCCGGATAGTTGCGCGTCTCGAACAGCACCTCCATGGACATGACCAGCCCCCAGGCCAGATCGGCCATGCCCATCCGCGCCGACTGCTCCACCACGGCGACGAGCGAGAGCCGTTCGGCCTCGAACCACTCCAGCGGGGCCGAGAGCAGCTCCTCCAGCAGGACGGGGTCGATCTCCCGGCGGGGTGCGTCACCGCGCACGGAGACGTGGTCGCCGCCGTTCTCCCGCCGGAATCCCTGTTCGGCGATGGTCAGGCAGGTACGGAAGACCCGCTCGCACGCGGCCAGCCGGTCCTCCTCGCTCTCCTCCGCGCGGGCCAGCTCCTCCGCGTAGAGCCGCATCAGGTTCTGGAAGCGGTAGCGCAGCTGCCCGGTGGCGTCGACCCCGACGACCTCCAGGAACTGCGCGTCCACGAGGTGCTCGATGAGCCGTTCCGCGTCCAGGACGTCCTGGTCCATGAGCGCGGCCCCGGACCAGGCGGTGAAGTCGGGTACGGCGAGCAGCCCGAGGTACCGGTAGAGCCGGGCCGCGTCCTTGTGGAGGTAGCGGTAGCTCAGCTCGAAGCTGGCCCGGACCTGGGACTCGCCCTGGCTGAGCTCGTCCAGCCGGCGCCGCCCGTCGCTGAGCCGGGTGACGAGGTGCCGCACCGACCAGTGCGGCTTGGACGCCAGCCGGGCGGCGGCGATGCGCAGCGCGAGGGGCAGCCGGTCGCACAGCTCGACGAGGCGGGCCGAGTCCTCGGGCGCGGCGAGGATCCGGGCCTCGCCCACGATCCGGCCGAGCAGCTCGACCGACTCGTCCTCGGGCAGCACCCCGAGGTGGACCCGGGCCCGCGGCGGCCAGGTGACCAGTTGCTCCAGCTGCTCCCGGCTGGTGACCAGGACGGTGCAGCCGCCGCTGCCGGGCAGCAGCGGCCGGATCTGCGCGAACGTCCGTACGTTGTCCAGCACGAGCAGCACCCGGCGTTCGGAGAGCACGCTGCGGTACAGCGCGATCCGGTCCTCCAGGCCGTTGGGCACGTCGTCGCTCTCCACCCCGAGGGAGCGCAGGAAGCGGCTGAGGATGTCGCCGGCGGTGGTCGGGGCGTGGTGCTCGTCATATCCGCGGAGGTCGGCGAACAGCCGTCCGTCCGGGTACTGTTCGGTAACCCGGTGCGCCCAGCGGACGGCGAGGCCGGTCTTGCCCACGCCCGCGACGCCGGTGATCAGCCCGACGGTGGGCGCGCGGCTGCCCTCGCCCTGCCCGTCCACCAGGGTGTCGAGGGCGGCGAGTTCCTCACCGCGTCCCGCGAAGCCCGGTACGTCGGGCGGCAGTTCGGAGGGGACGACGTGGCCGCGTACTCCTAAAGCCTCCGCCGCCGCGTCGGCCGTGGCGGCGGGTGGCAGCGCCTCGAAGGCCAGGGCGGGGTCGTCGCGCAGGATCGCGTCGTGCAGTTCCTGGAGCTCGGGGCCCGGTTCCATGCCCAGTTCGTCGATGAGCTGGCGTCTCGCCTCGCGGAAGCTCTCCATGGCCTCGGCCCGCCGCCCGGAGCGGTACTGGGCCAGGATGAAGTGGTAGCGCGTGCGCTCGCGCAGGGGGTGTTCCCGTACGGTCGCGGCCAGTTCGGGCAGCAGCAGCTGGTGGCGGCCGAGCTCCAGCTGGACGCCGGTCATCGCCTCGTAGGCGTTGATCCGCACCTCTTCCCAGCGGGCGGCCTCGTCCTCGACGAGCTGGCCGGTCACCCCGGCGAGCGCGGGGCCGCGCCAGAGGGCGAGGGCTTCGGCGTAGCCGCGGGCCGCGTCGGCCGGCCGGGCCTCGCGGACGGCGGTCTCGGCCTCGGCGACGAGCCCGGTGAAGGTGACGGTGTCCAGCGCGTGCCCGTCCGCACGCAACAGGTACCCGGGGTGCGCGGTGACGATGACCTCGTCGCTCACGCCTTCGCTCTTGAAGGATTTCCGCAGGGCGGCGATGACAATGGCCACCTGCGTCCGCGCAGTGGCAGGAGGCCTGCCGTTCCACACTACATCCACAAGAGTGTCAACTGGCACAATCCGCCCGGGACTCAGGAGCAGAAGGGCCAGAATCGTACGTTGCCGGGCACCCCCCACCTGAACCGCCCGCTCCCCCGCGGTGGCCATAAGTGGACCAAGAATTCTGAAACTGAGCCGCTCGCCCAATGGATCTCCCCCCATCACTGACCGAGCCCGGCCAGCCTGAGCAGCCTACCTGTCTGCCGCTGACAGAAAAGGGTCGTGACATAAGCCGAGTGGCTGGTGGGACACCCTGACCGAAAGCTGATCGATCACCTTAAGATTGGCTGGAACTCATCCTTCAGCCCAAAGCCGACACTCGCCCACAGGGACATATTCAAGCCATCCACCGCGAAACCGGAGGCTCCGCTTGAACGCCTCCCCGCGAGCCGCCGGGCGGCGCCGGAAAATCCGGAACACCCACGGCCCGGCCCCCGCGAGCGCGGGCTCGCGGGG
>NZ_JBHWBP010000114.1:0-21602 GCF_042735575.1 Streptomyces sp. NPDC059564
GGCATCCTGAGCGCCTGGCACCGAGCCCTCTGGCAGGCGCACCTCACCACCGACTTCGCCCACCCCGAGCACGACCTGACGCCGTACTCCGTGGTCGTCGTGCCGCAGCTGTACGTGCTCACCGACGCGGCGATCGACAACCTCCTCGCCCATGTCCGCCGGGGCGGCACCCTCGTGTGCGGCTTCCAGACCGGTGTCGCCGACGAGGACGACCGGGTCCGCGCCGGCGGCATGGATCCCCGGCTGCGCGAGCTGTTCGGCATCCGCACCCTGCACGAGTGGTGGCCGCTGGACGCGGGGGAGACCGTCACCTGCGAGGGCTTCAGAGCGTCCCTGTGGTCCGAGGAGCTGGAGGGCGACGGCACCGCCGAGGAGACCGTGCCGTACAAGGGCGGTGAACTCGACGGGCTGCCCGCCGTCCTGGGCAAGGGCCGGGCCTGGTACGTCTCCACGCTCCCGGAGCCGGAGGCGCTGCGCGACCTGCTGGCCCGGATCGCCTCCGACGCCGGCGTCCGGCCGGTGCTCGAAGGCCTCCCCGAACAGGTCGAGGCCGTCCGCCGGGGCGAGGCGCTGTTCGTGCTCAACCACGGCCGCGAGCCGGTGACGGTCGAGGTACCCGGCACCCACCACGACCTCCTGACGGGGACGGCCGTCACCGACCGGGTGACCCTCGGCCGCTACGGCGTGGCGGTCCTCCGTCCATGACCGCGCTCAGTACTTCTTCCGGTGACGCGCAGCCGATCGGTCTCGTCGCCGGAGAGGACCACGTCCTCCGCCAGGGGGCGTGGTAGCACCCTCACGATTCCCCCCACCCATGGAAGGGACACCATGGCAAAAAACGCGATACGCAAGATCACCATGGCGGTGCTGGCGCCGGCGATGGCTCTCGGTGCCACCGTCGGCCTGGCCTCCGCCCCCGCTTCGGCAGCAGTCTGGAACTCCTGCGACCCGTGGGGCGGCACCAGCCTGGACGGCTACAAGCTCTACAACAACATCTGGGGCTCCGGCGCCGGCGGCCAGTGCATCTGGGCCAACTCCGGCACCGGCTGGGGTGTCTGGGCCAGCCACCCCAACACCGGCGGCATCAAGTCCTACCCCAACTCGACGAAAACGATCAACAAGACGATCGATTCCCTCGGCTGGCTCACCAGCAACTACAACGTCAGCGTCCCGTCGTCCGGCGCGTACAACACGTCGTACGACATCTGGGACACCGACCACCAGTACGAGATCATGCTCTGGGTCAACTACAACGGCCCCGTCGGCCCGATCGGCAGCTGGCAGGCCAACGTCACGCTCGGCGGCCACAACTGGAGCGTCTACAAGGGCACCAACGGGTCGAACCAGGTGTTCTCGTTCCTGCGGACGTCCGACTCCAACTCCGGGACCGTGGACGTCAAGCCGATCCTCAACTGGATCGCGTACACCAAGGGCTGGATGCCCGGCAACGAGACCATCGGCGACGTCCAGTTCGGCTATGAGATCACCTCGTCGGCCGGCGGCCTGAACTTCACCACCAACAGCCTGACTGTGAGCGGCGGCTGAACCAACATCTGGGCCGAGGCCGGTCCGCGCCCTTCCCCGGGCGCGGTCGGCCTCGGCCCGCAGTGCGTTGTGGTTCCGCGAAGGGACCCCTCGACGTCGGTGCGGGTCAGGAAGCGGCGGAGGGCGCCGGCCCCGTACTCGTCCGTACCGTCAGCTCGGGTGCGATGAGCAGGACGTCGTCGGTTCCGCGGCCGTCGAGCTTGGCGATCAGACGCTCCACCGCGTGCCGGCCCATCTCCTGCGCGGGGATGGAGACCGACGTCAGCTGCACCGAGGCCTGGACGGCCACCTGGTCCGGACAGATCGCGATCACCGACACGTCCTCGGGCACGGCGCGGCCCTGTCGGCGCAGCAGGGTGAGCAGCGGCTCGACCGCCTGCTCGTTCTGCACGACGAATCCGGAGGTGCGCGGGCGCTCGTCGAGGATGCGGGCGAGGGTGACGGCCATCGCGTCGTAACCGCCCCCGCACGGCCGGTGCAACACCTTGATGTCCAATTCCCGTGCCCGGGAACGGAGTCCGTCGAGGGTGCGCTCGGCGAAGCCGGTGTGCCGTTCGTAGACCGAGGGGGCCTCGCCGATGACTGCGATGTCGCGGTGGCCGAGCGTGGCCAGATGCTCGACGCACAAGGCGCCGGTCGCCTTGAAGTCGAGGTCGACGCAGGTCAGTCCTGCGGTGTCGGCGGGCAGTCCGATCAGCACGGACGGCTGGGTGGTGCCGCGCAGCAACGGAAGCCGCTCGTCGTCGAGTTCGACGTCCATCAGGATCATCGCGTCGGCGAGCCCGCTGCCGGTGACGCGGCGGACGGCGTCGGGACCCTCCTCGCCGGTCAGCAGCAGCACGTCGTACCCGTGCGCCCGGGCCGTCGTGGCGACCGCGATGGCGATCTCCATCATCACCGGCACGTACATGTCGGTGCGCAGCGGGACCATCAGCGCGATGATGTTCGACCTGCTGCTGGCCAGGGCCCGCGCGCCGGCGTTCGGGTGGTATCCCAGGTGGCGGATGCTCTCTTCGACCCGTAGCCGGGTGGTCGAGGAAATGGACCGCTTGCCGCTGAGGACATAGCTCACCGTGCTCGCCGACACTCCGGCGTGCTGGGCGACCTCGGCGAGGGTTACCATCCAGCTCTCCCAGCTTTGTGAAACGCTTCGACGGTGTGCGCGCCTCATTCACGCGTGTAATATACGCCGACCCTAGCGTCAGCCTGGGCGCGTGTCCATCTCTGCGTCGAAGCGCTTCGACGTGAGTCTGGGACGTGCTCTGGCCGCCCGGGGAGCGGGCGGCCAGAGCGAGGGCGCGGAGCGTCAGGAGACCGTACCGGTGACCGAGCTTCCGGACTTGGTGACGTGGTAGGTGACGGTGGAGCCGCTGTAGAAGTGGAAGACCAGCGTCGCCGTGTCGCCGTCGCGGAGCGCGTTCAGGAACGCGGGGGTCAGGATGATCGCGCCGTTCGGGTAGTCCGGCGAGAAGGCCTGGTTGAACTCCTGGTACGGGGTCCAGCTGGTCTGGCCGGCGTTGCTGCCGTCGGCGTACGTGGCGTGCATGGTCGCCAGGTCGTTGCCCCGGTACTGGGTGGGAACGGCGAACGAGTCGGTGGTTCCGGTGGCGTCCGACAACGCAGGAACGTCGTTGGTGACGATGTCGACGTTCCAGGGGAGTCCACGGGTGAACCGTGCCTGGAGCGTCGCGTTCACGCCGTAGGCGCGGTTGCCGACCAGGCGGGTCAACGCCTTGGCTGTGAAGGTCAGCTGGTTGCCGGAGACGGTGTAGTCCCGTCCCGCGGCCAGCTTGGTACCGCCCTGCCACACCCCTCGGAAGCTGGTGCCGTTGAGGTTCAGGGTGAGCGACTTGGCGGTGACCGGGCTGGACTTCGGCACGAAGACCTTGTCGAAGGAGGCCGTGCCCGAGCGGGTGGTCCAGGCCGACTTGATCCAGTTCATCAGTGCCGGGTCGTGCCACTCGAGGGTGTCGCGGTTCAGGTAGCCGAACGGGTCCCACAGGGCGGTGGTGATGCCGTACCTGCGTGCCCCGTAGCCCACGTGCTCGTAGTACTTCAGCACCTCGCCGCGCTCGATGCGGGAGGGTTGGAAGTGATTGGGGTACTCGAGCAGACCGTACTCGCCGATGTAGAGCGGGATGCCCTTGGCGACGAAGGTGCGGTGCATGGCGGCGAAGGAGTCCTCCAGGCCCTTCTGTGCGACGTCGTCGTAGTGGGTGCCGCCCGCGATGTTCACGCTGAACGGGTACCAGCCGTAGTAGTGCACCTGCGCTATGAGCTGACGGTCGTTCAGCGAAGTGATCGTCTTGTACAGCTGGTCCATGTGAGCCTGATCGCCGCTGCCGAACGGCGTGGTCAGCGACAACAGGCGGTAGGTGTTCGCGCCGCCCGAGGAGCGGACGATCGAGTGGAAGGAGACCTGAAGCTCATTCAGGTACTTGGTCTTCTGCTCTTCCGTGGTGTTGTCGAACTGCGGCTCGTTGATGCCCTCGAAGACCAGCGTGCGCGGTTCGTTCCGGAACGCCACCGCGATCTGCTTCCAGGTGGTGTTGAAGCGGGCGACCACGTTGTCGTGGTCGGTGGAGATCTTCGAGACCCACTGCCACGAGTCGTGGTGGACATTGAGCACGACGTACAGGCCGCTGTCCTGTGCCCAGTCGACGAGCTGCTTGACGCGGGCCATGTAGGTGGCGTTGATGGTGTACGGCGCGGTGGCGGACTGGTGGTCGTTCCAGGTCACCGGGATACGGACGCTGCGGAACCCGTCCGCGGCGACCTTCTCGAACGTCGCCTTGGTGGTCTGCCCGTTGCCCCACGAATCCTCGTTGGGAATGGCGTCCAGAGTGTTGCCAAGGTTCCAGCCGGGCTGCATCCGCGCGACGGCGTCCATGGGGTTGTCCGGAACCCGGACCACCGGCCGCGACGGCCTCTGGTGAGCGGCGGGCGCGGCCAGCGCGGCACCGCCGGTCAGCCCCGACATGACGACCAGCGTCAGCAGCAGGGCGGCCAGACGGCCCGGGCCCCGGCTGCGGTGCTGCGCGGGGTGCCGTATGTCCTTCATGGGTCATGCCTTTCGGTCGGTCCTACAGAGGAGGGGCGCATGGTTCAGCCGTCGAGGGGCTCGTAGTCGAACCAGTCGAAGTGGACGGTGCCTTCCGCGGCGTACATGCCGATGACGCGGCCGGTGAAGCCGCCGGCGACCTCGGTCGACAGGTAGCGGCCGTCGAGGGTCGCGAGCTCGGTGAAGGTGCCGTCGGGCTGTTCGACGCCGAGGGAGACGACGTCGGGTCCGGTGCACGGTCCGTGCGCAGACGGCGGTTCCGTGATCGTGACGGCCAGGACCACCGGCCCGGCGGGCACGGACCGTGCGGCCACTACCGTGCGCAGGGAGCCGACGCGCGCGATGACCCGTACCTCCGTGCCGGACGCCTCGATCGCGTAGTGGTGCCGCTCGTCGAGCCGTACGGCGAGGCCACCGCGCCCTTGCGCCGGGTCGGCCAGGGTCCGTGCCCGGCACGTGAGGTGCTGCTGGCGGCGGCCGGTGAACACCACGTCGGGTTCGTCCAGGGAGCCGCCCCGCGCGCGGAGGGTCAGCCAGCCGGGGCGCTCCTTGGTGGTGCAGTGTTCGGCGGGCCGGTCACGCAGGGAGATCCAGGACGGTCGCAGTCCGGGGAGCTCGAAGTCGTCCCGCTGGTCCTCGACGGGGGCGGGGGAGAGCGGCCACGGGAGCTCGGGCAGGTCCAGGGTGACCTCGCCGACGACCGGCCAGTCGTCCACCCAGGTCACGGGGGCCAGGAAGGTCTCCCGGCCGAGTACGTGCCAGCCCGGCGTGCCGCCGCCCGGTCGGACGCCGAGCAGCACCATCCACCAGGAGCCGTCGGGGCCTTGGACCAGGTCGCCGTGCCCGGTGTTCTGGACGGGGTGGTCGGTGCCGCGGTGGGTGAGGATCGGGTTGGCCGGGCACGGCTCGAACGGGCCGGCGGGCGTACGGGCGCGGGCGATCGACACGGCGTGGCCGCGTTCGGTGCCGCCCTCGGCGATGAGCAGGTACCAGTAGTCGCCGATGCGGTACAGGTGCGGCGCCTCCGGGGCTTTGGCGCCGGGCCCGCCGGACCAGAGCCTGTGCGGTGTTCCGTACGTCTGCCCGGTGGACGGGTCGATACGGACCTGCGAGACCCCGGCGACGGTGCACCAGCAGGTGCCGTCCTCGTCCCAGACCAGGTCGGGATCGATGCCGGGGACACCCGGCGCCCGGATGGGGTCCGACCACGGTCCGGCGGGGTCGGTGGCCGTGACGATCAGGTTGCCGCCGCCCTCGCTGCAGTTGGTGACGATCAGCCAGAAGCGGCCGTCGTGGTGGCGCAGGGTGGGGGCGTAGATCCCGCCGGAGGAGGGCATGTCCGCCGGCAGGCGCAACTGCTCGGGCCGGTCGAGGGCGTTGCCGATCTGCGTCCAGTGCACCAGGTCGCGGCTGTGGAAGAGCGGCACCCCTGGGAAGTACTCGAAGCTGGAGCAGGCCACGTAGTAGTCGTCGCCGACCCGGCAGACGCTGGGGTCGGGGTGGAAGCCGGGGATCACGGGGTTGGCGGAGCGTCCGTCCGGCCGGTGCGGTGGGGGCACCCGATGGGTCCTCTCGTCGATGCGTGATGCGGGCGTGGGGTGGTTCAGGAAGGGCCGCGGTCCTCGGGGGTGATGCGCAGCAGGACGGCGGACGGCGCGGTGGGCAGGGTCAGCCACAGCTCGGCCGTGCCGGGCATCCAGTCGGAAACGGCCCGGCCTGCCGAGGGGTAGAGGAGGTCGACACGGGCGGCGGTGTCCCGCAGGTGGGCCAGGCGGAGCGTCGCCGTGGGGTCGGTTCCGGGGCGGCGCCAGACGGTGAGGTAGGTGGTGGCGGGAGTGCGCAGGGCCAGGGCGATCCAGGGGTCGTCCCAGGCGGGAAGGCCCAGTGGCCAGGACGGCACGGCGTGCGGCAGGTCGGCGCGGATGGCCTTGTACACCGCCATCGCCTCGTGGACCAGGGCGAGGGCCTCCGGCTCGAGTTCGGGAATGCGGCCGGAGAGATGGATCCGGCCCAGGAGCGCGTTGGCCATGGTGAAGGCCACCTCGTCGAGGGAGTCCTCCGGCTGGGGGTACGCCCAGACGGCACCCTGTTCGGGGGTGACAGCGGTGGGCGCGGAAGCCGCGATGGTCGCGTAGAGGTGCAGGTTCTGCTGGTCGCTGGTGGACTGCAGCTGCGTACGCGAGAGCATGGCGTCGTCCCAGCGCATGCCACCGGAGGCGCAGTTCTCCAGCACCAGGTGCGGGTAGCGGTCGAGGACGCCGTCGAGCCAGTCGAGGTGCGCCCGGTTGTGGCCGAGCAGGCCGGCGCCCGGGGTCTCGCCGGGGTGGGCGCTGGTGCCGGAGCCGGGGTCGATGTTGTGGTCGAGTTTGAGGTAGCCGACGCCCCACTCGCCGACCAGGCGGTCCATGACCTGGTCCAGGTGGGCGCGGGCGGCGGGGTGGCGCAGGTCCAGGTGGTGCCGTCCGGCCTCCGTGACGCGGGCGCCGTCCCGGCGGAAGAACGCCTCGTCGGGCAGGGACTTGGCCGTGGGGCTGCGTACGCCGACCACTTCCGGCTCCAGCCACAGGCCGGGAACCATGCCCCGCTCCCGGATGCGGTCCAGCACCTCGTGGATCCCGCGGCTCCCGGGGAACCGGAGGGCGGCGGGCTCCCAGGCGCCGACGCCCTCCCACCAGCCGCCGTTGTCGCCGTCGTACCAGCCGGCGTCGATCACGAAGTACTCCGCGCCCGCGTCGGCCGCCGCGTCGATGAGCGGCAGCAGCTTCTCGGTCGTGGGGTCGCCCATCAGGCAGTTCATGTAGTCGTTGAAGATGACCGGCAGGTGCTGGTGGTCGGCATGCGGGCGGCGCTGGGCGCGGCGGTAGCGGGTCAGTGCGGCGAACGCGGCGTCGGGGCCGCCGTCGGCGCTGAAGGACAGGGCGGCGGGTACGGTGCGGAAGGCGGCGCCGGGTTCGAGGGAGTGCCGCCAGCCGTGGTGGGTGTCGACGGGACCGAACAGCGCCGCGTAGACCGCCTGGTCGTGCTCTGCGCATTCCCATCGCCAGCCCCCGCCGTTGTGCTCGATCTGCCACACCCAGGTGCGGCCGGTGCGCCGGTCCGTCAGTCCGCCCATGGGGAGGCGTCCGCAGCTCGACCAGGTGCCCTGTCCGTTGAGGGCGAAGCCGGCTCTGCCGTTCGCGCGGCTCACCCGTCCGCCGTGGGCCGGTGTGGTGAGGCGCATCGGCTGTCGCCGCCAGCGGCATTCGGCGAGCCAGTCGTTCTCCGCCCACAGCAGGTCCGCGGCGTCGATGGCCTCTGGAGCCTGCGGGGTGAGGCAGCCCACGGAGAGGGAGCTGACCGACTCCAGGTGCAGCGTGGTCTGCCCTTCGTTGCGCAGGGTCACCTCGCTGCGGAGCACGGGGATGCCGTTCGGCGACCGGTAGACCACCTCTGCGGCCAGCCCGGTTTCCGGATCGTGGAGGTGCACGGTCAGTGTGTGCCAGTCGCCGTCGTGGGTCGCGCGGTGGCTCCGGTGGCGCAGACGCCCGCCGAGATCGGTCCCGATCAGGCGGTCGCCCGACCAGCCACGGCCGTGACCCGCGGCCGTCACCTCCACCAGGGGCAGGGACGCACCGGGGGTGCCCGGCACTTCGCCGGGCAGTCCGAGGTGGGTGAGGCGCGGGCTGCCGTCGTCATCGACGACGATCTCGAGGTGCAGGGCCTCGTGCCCCCAATGGAGGGTCCCTCGTTCCTTGGTCATGTCGGCCCTTTCGGGGTCAGTGCCCGCGCAGAACCGCGCAGCCGCCGGGCGGCAGTTCGTGCGCGAGGGCATCGGTGAGCAGGTCGTGGGCGGGGGCGGGCAACGGCACGGCCTCGGAGGTGTGATTGAGCAGGACCTGCCAGCGCCGGCCGTCGGGTGCGCGTCGGGTGACGGCTTCGACACCGGCCGGCAGGCCCGGCGCGTCCGCTTCGACACCGGCCTCCTTCAGCAGGCGGCCGACCAGGGCGGCGTAGTCGGCGTCGTCCAGGCAGGTGGAGAGGTACCAGCCCTGCCCGGCGCCGAAGCGGTGCCGGGTGAGGGCGGGGCCGTCCGTGAGCATGCCGTGGGTGTAGGTGGCGAGCGTCTCCGCGCCCTCGGTGCGCAGGGACTCGCTCCAGACCGTGCCGTGCGACCCGTCCGACAGGGTGATGCGTTCGTCCGTCCGCAGCGGCCGGTGCTCCTCGACGCGGATGCCCAGCGCCTCGCGCAGCGGGCCCGCGGGATAGCCGCCCAGCCTGGCGTGCACCCGGCCGTCGACGAATCCGCTCGCGTGCTGGAGCAGGAGCGTGCCGCCGCCCTCGACGTAACGGCGCAGGCTCTCGGCGCCCTGGTCGGACAGCAGGAACAAGGACGGGGCGATGACCAGCCGGTAGCCGCTCAACTCGTGCTCCGGGTGGGCGAAGTCGGCCGTGACGCCCGCGTCCCAGAGCGCCCGGTGCGCCTCGGCGAGCGGTGCGTGGTAGTCGAGCCGGGCGGAGGGCAGGCCGTCCACCTCCAGCGCCCACATGGCATCCGGGTCGTCGAGTACGGCGACCGGCGCGGTGACCGTGGATCCCGCCAGCTCGCCGAGCCGGGCGACCGCCTCGCCGGTCCGGGTGACCTCGCGGAAGATCCGGCTGTCGGGCCCCGCGTGCGGCAGCATCGCCGAGTGCCAGGTCTCGGCACCGGCCCGCGACTGGCGCCACTGGAAGAAGAGGGCGCCCTCCGAACCGCGCGCGATGTGGCCGAGGCTGTGGCGCAGGATCTCGCCGGGCTCCTTGCCGAGCACCTGGTCGCCGTCGTAGAGGGTGCTGGTGCCCTGTTCCATCAGCAGCCACGGGCGGCCGCCGGCCAGGGAGCGGGAGCGGTCGGCGTAGAAGGCGACGTGGGCGGCCGAGTCCAGACCCGGTTCGGACGGATACTGGTCGGAGGCGACGACGTCGAGTTCGCGCGCGAAGGCCCACAGGTTGAGCCTCAGGTAGTAGGGCAGCATCAGGTTCGTCGTCACCGGGCGGTCGCTGTGCGCGCGGATCGCGTCGCGCTGTTCGCGGTAGGCGGCGATGATCTCGTCGCCCCAGAAGCGGTGGAAGTCCACCGTCTGGCCGGGGTTCTTGTGGTACTGCGTCGCGCGCGGCGGCAGCACCTGCTCCCAGGAGGTGTAGAGCTGGCTCCAAAAGGCCGTTCCCCAGGCCTCGTTGAGGGCGTCCAGTGAGCCGTGGCGGGCACGCAGCCACACCCGGAAAGCGGCGGCCGTGTGGTCGCACCAGCAGAGCGTGCCGTACTCGTTGTGCACGTGCCACAGCGCGAGGGCGGGGTGGTCGGCGTATCGCTCGGCGAGCGCGGAGGCGATCCGGCGGGCCGCGCTGCGGTAGGCGGGGGAGGCGAGGCAGTACGTGTCGCGGCTGCCGTGGACGAGGCGGGTGCCGTCGGCCCGGACCGCCAGCGCATCGGGGTGGGCCAGCGTGAACCACGGCGGCGGAGAAGCGGTCGGGGTGGCCAGGTCGACGGCCACGCCGTTCGCGTGCAGGCGGTCGATGTGGGCGTCGAGCCAGGCGAAGTCGTAGCGTCCCTCCTCCGGTTCGAGCAGGGCCCACGAGAAGACGCCCACCGTGGCCAGGTTGACCCTGGCCCGGCGCATGAGCTCGTCGTCCTCCTTCCAGACCGGCTCGTCCCACTGCTCGGGGTTGTAGTCCCCGCCGAAGGCCAGGCCGCCCAGGCGGTCGGTGATGCTACGAGTCGTCATGACGGTTCCTTGGGTGCGGAGTGTGGAGTCGTGCTCTGGCGACCCGTCAGGGCTGGTCGCGGCAGTACTCGTTCGCCATCTGGAGGCTGTCGAAGCGCTTCACTTCCAGACGCAAGGTAACGGACAAGTTTCGCGTGAAACAAGGGCCCGTTACCCCGAGACGGCTTCCGCTGCTGGTCAATTGGCATCCCACCAGGGAGAACGGGAATATCGAAGCGCTTCGACAGTCGTGCTGAACCGGGCGGTCAGCAGCGGGAGTTGGTCTGGGTGAGCAGACCCATCCGCCAGGGCAGGCGGATGTAGTCGCCCTGGGCCTTGGGGTCCATGCCCTGGTAGACGTACTGCAGTCGGCACGGATCGACGGTCAGGGTCTGGTCGTTGCCGGAGCGGACCATCTCGCCGTGGCTGATGTCCTCGCTCCAGACACCGCCGGGGAACGTGACGTTGTTACGGCTGGCGAAGGGCTCGTTCTCCGTGGCGGCCAAGGGGGTCCAGCTGCCGGTGAGGCTGGTCGAGGTGAAGGAGCGGAAGTAGCGCCGGCCCGAGGTGTTGCTGATGGCCTCCTGGAGCAGCAGGTACTGGTCGCCGCCGGAGACCTTGTACACGTTGGTCGCCTCGAACAGGTTGTTCTTCGTGTCCGACATCGTCATCTGCGTGTTCCCCATGCCGTTCGGGAAGTTCGCCAGGCCGGTCTGGGCGCGGTAGATGTGCCCGTTGTCGTCACTGAAGAACAGGTGGCAGTTGGTGGTGTCGCAGATGACCCAGAAGTCGATCCAGGTGCCCTGGCCCTTGTTGTCCTTGACGATCTGCGGCTCCTCGGACATGAGGAGGCGCGGCGCGGACCACGAGTGCGGGTCGGCGGGGTTGGTGCTGGTGGAGTAGGTGGGCGGGCCGGTCTGGTAGACCATGTACCAGAGGTTTTGCGGCGCGAAGTAGAACACCTGGGGCGCGGCCCGGTAACCGGGTCCGATGGGCGAGGTGTCGAGGTAGGTGTGCGGCGCGGAAGCGGCCTGGGACCAGTCGCTGAAGTTGAACTGCGCCAGACCCCAGCCGGACGGGCCGGCGGTGGTCGCGAAGGTCAGCCACTGGTCGTTGTACCGCACGATCGAGAAGTCCTTGATCGCCGTCACGTCCGAGTGCTGGGCGTCCGGCTTCGGGCCGGCCAGGACGCCGCTGGAGGACCACCGGAACGTCGACGGCAGCGCGCCGCCGCCGCTGTCGACGCGGACCAGTTGCCACTGCTGGTTGGCTCCGCCCCAGTCGGTGTACTGCACGACCTTGCCGCCGTCCGCGGTGGAGGCGTTCTGCACCTCGACGGCCTTGCCGCTGTTGCGGTTGACCAGACGGACATAACCGTCCCGCGAGTCCGCCAGCCGGAACTGCTGATTGACACCGCCCCCATCGGTCCACTGCACGATGTCCCCGTGATCGGCGGTGGAGAAGTTGTAGACGTCCAGCACCTTGCCCGAATGCTGCGCCTTCAGCCGGTAGTAACCATCACCCGAGTCGACGAACTGGAACCGCTGATTGGCCCCGTCATGACGCGCCCACTGCGACACGGCCGCCCCGTCGGCCGTACTCGCCCCCGACACATCGAGCGCCTTGCCACTGCCACGGTTCACCAGCACATACCACGCACGCGTATCCACCGCGGCGGCCCGCGCCGCCCCCACGGCGCCAAGCCCGCTCAAGAGCCCCGCCATCAGCACGGTCACCACGACGAGCACCCCCGAACGCCTTCCGCGCCCCGTCCAGGGGATCCTGCATGCCCTGAGCACGCCCTTCATCTGTGTCTCCTCTGTCGCGTGCGGCTGCCCGTCCGCAGGGGTGTGCCCCCGAGGCAGGGTCAGCCGCGCTGAAGTGGATGTCGGGTGGATACCGAACGTCCGCCGGGCATGCCCGTCTCACAGGACGCCGGGGGTCTGCGCAGTGGGGTGCCTCGCAGTAGGTACCGGGCCGGAGTCGGTGTCCAGGCTGTCGCAGCCGGTGTGGTCGGCGGTGGGCCCTCGATGGTGGCGACCCGGCTCCGGATCGCTGGTCCGGGTCGGCATGACCGGGTTCCGTCGCAGGACAGTAGGCATGCGGAATGCCCTCGTCAATAGATGCCCAAGATAGATACATCCCATGACAAGTGCAGAGTGACCGTGAGGAGATCCTCAACTCCTGTGAGTTTAGGGATTCATGTCCCACCTATGGACAGAATCCCCCTCCGCACCTACTAATACATCCCATGTTCACGGATGGTGCGGCGGCACGCGGTTCACCGCCGGGTGCCCTCCCGATGCCTGCTCCCCACCCGCGCCGCAACACCGTCCGTGGTGTTCTGCGAACAGTCAGGAGAGAGCCTTGTCCCAACCGATCGGTCGCCGCAAAGTGCTGACCGGCATGGCCGCCATGACGGTTGCCGCAGCCGTCTCGCCGACGCTGGCGACCCCGGCGCACGCTGCCTCTTCCTCGCAGCCGGTGCCCCTTCTCCCGCTGCGGATCCCCAAGTCGGACCTGGACATCGAGCAGCAGTCCGACGAGAAGGTCCAGTGGCTGCAGGACGCCAGGCTCGGCATGTTCATCCACTGGGGTGTCTACTCCGGCCCGGCCAAGGGCGAGTGGTACATGGAGAACGCCGCCATCACCCCGGAGAACTACAGGAAGTACGTCACCGAGGCCAACGGCGAGCAGTTCACCGCCACCGCGTACAACCCTGCCGACTGGGCGCAGCTGGCCAAGGACATGGGCGCCAAGTACACGGTGCTCACGGCCCGTCACCACGACGGGTTCGCTCTGTGGCCGTCCACGCACCCGAACGCCTGGCATGCCGGACAGGCGCCCCTGCGGCGCGACTTCGTCAGCCAGTACGTCACCGCCGTGCGCGCCGCCGGGTTGAGGGTGGGCCTGTACTACTCACCGCTGAGCTGGCGCTACCCCGGCTACTTCGATGTCCGAGGCACCGACTGCCTGCCGAACAAGTGGGGTTACGTCACCGATCCCGCGCATAAGGAGAATGCGCGGATCATGAAGAACGAGGTGTACCAGCAGGTCAAGGAACTGGTCACCCAGTACGGCAAGATCGACGACCTGTGGTGGGACGGCGGCTGGCTCGGCCAGACGGGTACCGACGCGGACGCCGCCTTCTTCTGGGAGCCCGGCAAGTTCCGTTCCCCGTCCAACGAGTGGCCGGTGGACTCGGCTTACGGCGATTCCGACTCCGCCACCGGCAGGCCGTTGGGGCTGACCGGTATGGTGCGCAAGCACCAGCCCGACATCGTCACCACCCTGCGCTCCGGCTGGATCGGCGATTTCGCCAGCGAGGAAGGCGGTTCCGTGCCGAGCGGAGCGATCCGCACCGGCAGGCTGGCGGAGAAGTGCTTCACCATCGGCGGTGCCTGGGGTCATACGTCCGGTGCGTCCGTGATGAGCTTCGGCGAGATCATGAACGTCCTGGTCAACGCCTGGGTGCGGAACATGACCTGCCTGCTCAACGTCGGCCCGGACCGTACGGGCGCGGTACCGGCTGATCAAGCGGCAGCGGTGCGCAGGGTCGGCTCCTTCCTCTCCGCCTGCGGCCAGGCCGTCTACGGCACGCGCGGCGGACCGTGGCAACCGGTGGACGGGCAGTACGGCTTCACGTACAAGGACAGCACCTTCTACGTCCATCTGCTGCCCGGCTACAGCGGCACCGGCTTCACCACCCCGTCCATCGGGGACGCACAGGTCACCCGCGTCTTCGACGTCGCCACGGGCGCCGGCCTGCCGTACACCGTCAGCGCGGACGGCAGGGTGACGGTCACGGGCATCAACCGCACCCGCATACCCGAAGACAGCCTCGTCGGCGTCACCCTGGACCGCTCCGTGCAGCCGGCCGACATCGCCGCCGGCAAGACGGCCACGGCCAGCAGTGAGGAGACCTCCAAGGGCAACACCGCGGCCAAGGCCGTTGACGGCTCCACCGCCACCCGCTGGTGCGCGGACAACGGCGACACGGGACAGTGGCTGAAGGTGGACCTGGGGTCGGAGAGGTCGCTCACCGGCACCCGTATCGCCTGGGAGTCGGCGACCACGAACTACCGGTACCGGGTCGAGGGCTCCACTGACAACGTCGGCTGGACCACCCTGGCGGACATGACCGCCACCACCGACACCAGCCAGGTGCACATGTCCGTCTTCCGCGCGCAGGCACGCTATGTGCGGGTGACCGTCACCGGTCTCTCCAGCGGTGCCTGGGCTTCGATCCGCAGCCTGGAGGTCTACGACCGGCCCGTCTGGAGCGCGTAGGTCCGGACGGGCAGTGCCCGCCCGTCACTGCCGCGCTGTCGGCCCGAAGGGGAGGGGTTCGCCCGAGTGCAGGTGCTGCCTCAGCCACTGCTCGGTGTTGCTCACGTGCAGCAGTGCGGCCGCCTGGCTGAGGGCGGCGTCACGGCTGGACAGTGCGTGGAAGATCGCCTCGTGCTCGGCGAGCGTGCGGTCCGCGGCCTTGTCGTCGACCAGACCCCGCCAGATGCGGGCGCGCAGGGTGCGGCCGGAGATCCCTTCCAGGAGGGTGAGGAGGGTCTCGTTGCCCGTGGCCGAGACGACGGCGCGGTGGAAGGCGGCATCGTGGGCGTTGAGCTGTTCGATGTCGTCGCGGGCCTCGCGCATGGCATCCAAGTGGGCCTCTATTTCGGCCAGTTGGGCGTCGGTGATCCGGGTCGCGGCCAGCGCCGTGGCGACCGGTTCCAGGAGCCGCCGCACCTCCATGAGGTCCTGCAGGGCGACCGAGTTGCCCTGCAGCAGTTCCACCGCGCCGCCGAGCCCCTCCAGGAGCAGGCTCGGCTGGAGGCTGGTCACGTACGTGCCGTCGCCGCGCCGGACCTCCAGGACCCGTGCGACGGCCAGCGCCTTGACCGCTTCGCGGGCGAGGTTGCGGGAGAGTCCCAGCTGTGCGGCCAGGTCCTGCTCCGGTGGGAGCTTCGAGCCCGGCGGCAGGGCGCCGGTCCGGATCAGTTCACGGATCCGCTCGATGGCCTTGTCCGTCAGAGACACCGCTCACCCCTCCCACCGTGCCCCGCCGGCACGTCCGACCTGATCGACCTCTGAGTGCGGAGATCCTCCCAGAGGCCGCCGGGACGTGCTGATCATACGGGGATGCGCGCACGGCAAGACATGCCATGTTTACGTGATCGCAATGCGCGCTAGATCCAGTCAAATCAGGCTAATCATCCGCGATCGTGGTGACATTCATCCCTGCACGCTGGTTGACATCCCATGGCGACATGGTCGACCTTCATCGTGGCCCTGCATTCGCCCTTTCCCCTTTCGCACCAGGGATGTGTCCATGTCGAGCTCGATCAACAGACGCCGGTTCCTGGCCTCCGCAACCTGCGTGGCCACGGCGGCCGTTGCCGGAGGTGTGTGCAGTGCCGACGCCGCCGGGGCGGCGCCCAGCTCGTATACGCCCGACTGGAACTCGGTCGACCAGCACCCGCCGGCTCCGGAGTGGTTCCAGGACGCGAAGTTCGGGATCTACTTCCACTGGGGTGTCTTCAGCGTCCCCGCCTTCGACAACGAGTGGTACCCGCGCGGCATGTACCAGGCCGGGAGCAACGCGAACCAGCATCACATCGCGACCTACGGCCAGCCATCGGCATGGCCGTACCACAACTTCATCAAGGGGGCGCGGGACCTGACGGGCAACACCGTGAAGTTCGCCCCGGAGCTGAAGTCGGCCGGCGGGACGTTCGACCCCGACGAGTGGGTGCAATTATTCGTCGACGCCGGCGCCAGGTTCGCCGGCCCGGTCGCCGAGCACCACGACGGCTTCTCCATGTGGGACAGCCAGGTCAACGAGTGGAACTCGGTGAAGGAGGGCCCTGGTCTCGACCTGCTGGCGCTGTTCTCCAGGGCCGTACGCGCCAGGGGCCTGAAGCTGCTGGTGGCGATGCACCACGCGTACCACTACAACGGCTTCTACGAATTCGTCCCCGCGCAGACGGACGGCAGCCTCAAGAAGCTCTACGGGCAGCTGGGTCCGGCCGCGCAGAACCAGCTCTGGTACGACAAGCTGAAAGAGGTCATCGACCGTGCCCAGCCCGACATCCTGTGGCAGGACTTCAAGCTGGACACCGTCGACGAGCAACAGCGCCTGAACTTCCTGGCGTACTACTACAACCAGGCCGGCCGATGGGGCCGTGAGGTCGTCGCCACGTACAAGGACGGCATGAACGGCAAGGGTGAGGTCTTCGACTACGAACGCGGCGGCCCGGCCGAACTCACCGCCCCGTACTGGCTGACCGACGACAGCATCTCCAGCAGCAGCTGGTCCTACACGCAGGGCATCGGCTACTACAGCGTCCCGCAGATGCTGCACTCGTTCATCGACCGGGTCAGCAAGAACGGCAACGTGCTGCTGAACATCGCGCCGATGGCCGACGGCACCATTCCCCAGGCGCAGAAGGACATCCTGCTCGGCATCGGAGACCATTTGAAGCGCTTCGGGGAGTCGGTGTACGCGACCCGCGCCTGGACGGCGTACGGCGAGGGCCCGACGAAGATGGGCGGCGGTTCGTTCACCACCCCGCACGCCGGCACCGCGCAGGACATCCGGTTCACCCGCAACAAGCCCGGCAACGTCCTGTACGCCACCGTCCTGGGCTGGCCCGGCAGCTCGCTGACGATCAAGACGCTCAGCTCGGACCGGATCAACCTCTCGTCGCTGGCCTCCGTGAAACTCCTCGGCTCCACCGCCGGCACCTCCATCGACCTGCCCACGCCGGCCCAGAACGCCTCCGGCCTCACCGTCACCCTGCCGCCTTCGGCGCCGTACAGCGCCAACGCCTACGTCCTGAAGCTCCACTTCTCCGGCACGATCCCCGGCCTGCGGCCACTCGCCGGTGCCATCGCCTTCGCGGACGTCAACTACACCGGGAACGCCGCAGTCCTCACCGTCGGCGACCACACCGCGGCCGGACTGACCGCGGCCGGACTGGGTCCGGGCACCCTCTCCTCCCTCCGGCCGGCCCCCGGCTCCGACCTCAAGCAGTGGACATGGGACGGAAGTTCGAACCTCCAGTGGCATGCGGAGACTGTCGGAGACGGCTACTACAGGCTGGTCAACCGCACGAACGGCATGGTCGCCGACGGCTGGGGCGCCACCGCCAACGGCTCCGCCGTCAGGCAGGCCGCCTGGAACGGCGGCACCAACCAGCAGTGGACCATCACCCACCGGGGCGGCGACCGCCATTCGATGGCCAACCGCACCACCGGCCTGGTCCTCGACGGCGGCGGCAACGCCGACTCGGGCTCCAGCGCGAAGCAGTGGACCTACGGCAGCAGCGCCAACCTGCTGTGGACGTTCACCGCGCTGTAGCCGGTGGAGCCCGTTGCCGCACTCAGTGAAGGGGACGCGAATGCAGAGAGATGGCATGCCTATGACACTCGGCGCGTGGTGGTGGGGGCGCGGAAGGCGTACGGGGGTGCTCGTCGCGGTGACCGCGTTGACGGCGGCGCTCTTGAGCGGACTCGGCGCCACCGGGCCGGCGCGGGCGGCGGCGTCGGGAGCGCTGGCGCAGGTGCACACCGCGGGGCGGGTCAAGGACGCCGGGAACACGGTGCAGTACAGCTGGCCCGGCGTGTACTTCGAGGGCCGCGTCAGGGGCACCGGCGTGGGAATTGTGCTGGGCGACTCGGCCGCCGATTACGACGTCCAGGTCGACGGAGCCACTGTCGCCACGCTGGTCACGCCCGGCGACACCACGCACTGGATCAACGGGCTGCAGGACCGTGAGCACACCGTCCGGCTCGTCAAGCGCAATGACAGCCCAGCGGACACCAGCGCGTTCGGGGGCTTCCTGGCCACGCCCGGCGGCGCCGTCCTGGGCAGACCGACGGCCCGCAGCCGTCAGATCGAGTTCATCGGTGACTCCCTCACAGTGGGCTACGGCAACCTCTCGGCCTCCCGCACCTGCACCTGGGACCAGATCAAGCGAAACACCAACGCCGATGTGAGCTACGGCGCCCTCACTGCCCGGCACCTGAATGCCGACTACCAGATCAATGGCTATGCGGGCCTCGGCATGGTGCGCAACTACAACGGAGGCTCGCGGGACGTCACGTACCGGACCTTCTACGACCGCGCCCTGCTGAACGTGTCCGGCGACGTCTGGCAGAACCCGGGCACCTGGCGTCCTCGGCTCGTGGTGGTCAACCTCGGCACCAACGACTTCTCGACCGCCGTCAACCCGGGGGAGCCGTGGACGCCCGACAGCCTCGCGGCCGGCTACCGCAGCGCCTACGGCGACTTCCTCCAGAAGCTGCGCACGCGCTACGGGGCCGGGACGACCATCGTGGCAGTCGGCGCTGGCCCGTACGCCGGCCATGTCCAGCAGGTGGTCACGGCACGCAACGACGCCGGCGACAGCGGGGTCCGCTACTGGTTCCTCGACGACTCGGGCCTGGACTTCCTCGGCTGCGACTGGCACTACTCGGCCCATGACGACCGGCTCATCGCCGACCGGCTCACCTCGTTCATCACTGGTCTGCCGACGGGCTGGTGACGGCCCGCGGGGCTCGGTCCAAGCGCGCCTACCTGATCGGCGGCTCGCCGTACCTGATGGCGTTGGTGACCAGCTCGCTGACGACCAGTTCGGTGACGAACGACGCCTCCTCCAGGCCCCAGGCCTCCACCTGGTCGACGGCGAACTTCCTGGCGCGCGGCACTTGCGCGGGGTCGGGCTCGACGTCCCAGGCGGCGACGCGATGGGGATCCAGCGCATGAGTCCGAGCGAGCAGCTGGGCGGCATCGTCGGTGCGGCGTTCGGGGAGCATGGCCGACGCTCGCCAGCGTGAAGCGGCGGGAGACCGGCTCGTAGACCGCGTAGAGGCAGGTCGCCTCGAACTCGCCCGTCGGCTCGAAGTGGCCGGCGGGCTGAAGATCGCTGGACAGGTGGAGGACCAGATCGTCAAGGTGGGTCAGCAGCTCGTCCGGCGGCAGTGCCGATGTCGGCGAGGGTGCGGACCGCCGTGCGCAGCCGGCCCATGCTGGCCGAGGCGCGCAGGCCGTGGCCAGGTCGGTCACGGGCCGCCCCACGGTCTCCTCCGCCGTCCATCCCAGCAGCAGCAGCCGCCCGCCCTCGCTCCAGCCGCTGACCATGCCGTCCGGGTCGACCACGACAGCGGCGGTCGGGGCATCCTGCTCGGCAGCCATCTCCACGCGCCACGCCTCCGTGCGGACGGCGGTGCTCGCCAGGACCGGATTCCGGCGGCTGTTTCCAGAGTGGGTCGGCTCAGTCCGGTCCGCGCCACGGTCACGTTCCGTGTCGGATAATGGACATCAAGTTATCTGCGTACTGGGTTCACAGCCCCTGTGCCAGCCGGTAGTACGCCTGGTTCCAGCGGAGATCGCGCCGGAACTGCTTCGGGGTGGTGGTCCCGTCGATGAGGACGAGTTCCAGGCGGAGCATTTCTGCCAGGTCGTCGAGGTGGTCGGAGGTGAGGGCGGTGCTGAGGACGGTGTGGTGCGGTCCTCCGGCCGTCAGCCAGGATTCGGTGGAGGTCCGCAGGTCGGGGTGGGGCCGCCAGACCGCGCGGGCGACGGGCAGGGCGGGCAGCGGGTGAGGGGGTGTCACCACGTCGATGTCGTTGGCGATCAGGCGGAACCGGTCGCCGAGGTCGGCGAGGCCGACCACCACGGCCGGTCCGGGCGCGGCGTCGAACACCAGGCGAACCGGGTCCTCCCGCCCGCCGATGCCCAGGGGGTGGATCTCGCAGCCGGGCCTGGCGGCCGCGATGGTGGGGCAGACTTCCAGCATGTGTGCGCCGAGGATGAGCGCGTTGCCGGGTGTCAGGTCGTAGGTGTAGTCCTCCATGAAGGAGGTGCCGCCCGGGAGGCCGGTGGCGGCCACCTTGAGGGCGCGCAGCAGGACGGCGGTCTTCCAGTCGCCCTCTCCTCCGAAGCCGTACCCCCGGGCCATGAGCCGCTGGACCGCGAGGCCGGGCAGCTGGCGCAGTCCGCCCAGATCCTCGAAGTTGGTGGTGAAGGCCCCGAAGCCGCCCGTCTCCAGGAAGGTGCGCAGGCCGGCTTCGATGCGGGCCGCATAGCGCAGCGAGTCGTGCCGTTCGCCTCCGGATCGCAGTTCCGGCGCCAGGTGGTACAGGTCCTCGTACTCCTTGACGAGGGAAGTCACCTCGGTCCCGTCCGCGCTGTCGACGACTTCCACCAGGTCGTTGACGCCGTAGGTGTTGACGGAGACGCCGAAGCGCAGCTGGGCCTCGACCTTGTCGCCCTCGGTGACGGCCACGTCGCGCATGTTGTCGCCGAAGCGGGCGACCTTGAGGGTGGCCAGTTCGGACCGTGCGGCGGCCGCCCGCGCCCAGACCGCGATGCGTCCGGTCGTCACCGGGTCGGTGACGTGGCCGGCCACGGTCTTGCGGGGTACGCCGACACGGGCCTGGACGTGTCCGAACTCGCGGTCTCCGTGCGCGGCTTGGTTGAGGTTCATGAAGTCCATGTCGATGGTGTCCCAGGGCAGGGCCACGTTCGACTGCGTGTGGAGATGCAGCAGCGGCTTGCGCAGCGCGTCCAGTCCGGCGATCCACATCTTGGCCGGCGAGAAGGTGTGCATCCAGGCGATGAGCCCGGTGCACCGGTCGTCGGCGTTGGCGTCGAGGCACATCCGGCGGATGGCGTCGGCGCCGGTCAGTACCGGCTTCCACACCACGCGCGCGGGGATGCCGGAGGTGTCGGCCAGCGCGGTGGCGATCTGCCGCGACTGGTCGGCGACCTGCTTCAGCGTCTCCTCCCCGTACAGGCCTTGGCTGCCGGTGAGGAACCAGATTTCCTGGGCGGGCGATGTGTGGCTGGGCACATGGACTCCTGAAGGTGACGTCCCGCAACGGTGGCGAGGGCGGCGGGCGGGTGGGGGAGCGGGAAGGAGCAGCGGGGCGGGGTCAGCCCGTGGTGTGGGCCGTGTCGCGCATGTTCCTCAGGCGGTGCAGCAGACCGCCGGCGGCGAAGTGGTCGTGCAGGAGCCGGTACTCGGCGAAGAGGGCGTCGTAGGCGTCGGCTCGGGAGGCGTCGGGCGTGTAGACGGCGGGCCGTCGGCGGCCCATGGCGGCGGTGGCCGCTCGTACGTCGGTGTGCGCGCCGGCGGCCACGGCGGCGTGGATGGCCGACCCGAGGGCGGGGCCCTGGTCGGACGCGGCGAGGGAGACGGGGCGGCGCAGCACGTCGGAGTAGATCTGCATCAGCAGTTCGTTCTTGGTCAGTCCGCCGGCGACGATGAACT
>NZ_JBHWBP010000115.1:0-21433 GCF_042735575.1 Streptomyces sp. NPDC059564
TGGAAGGACCTGGGGCTCCGCCCCAGACCCCGCGCCTCGAACGCCGGCGGGGCTGGATGTGGCGGCGGGGCTGGATTTCGGCTGATGCCGTCAGCGTGGCGCGGTGACGTGGTCGATCAGGTGTTCCACCGCGCCCAGGAGGGTCGGTTCCAGGTCCTTGTAGGACGTCACCCGCGACAGGATGTGCTGCCAGGCGGCGCCGGTGTTCCCGGGCCAGCCCAGGGCGCGGCAGACGCCCGTCTTCCAGTCCTGGCCGCGCGGGACCACGGGCCATGCCGCGATGCCGAGCGCGGACGGCTTCACCGCCTGCCAGACGTCCACGTACGGGTGGCCCACGATCAGCACGTCGGGGCAGTCCACCGACGCCGCGATCCGGGACTCCTTCGAGCCCGGCACCAGGTGGTCCACCAGGACGCCGAGGCGGGCGTCCGGGGCCGGGGCGAAGGCGGCCACCACGGCCGGGAGGTCGTCGATGCCCTCCAGGTACTCCACGACGACCCCCTCGACGCGCAGGTCGTCGCCCCAGACCCGCTCCACCAGCTCGGCGTCGTGGCGGCCCTCCACGTAGATCCGCCCGGCCCGTGCCACCCGGGCCCGCGCCCCCGGGACGGCCAGCGAGCCCGAGGCCGTGCGGGCGGGCGCGGCGGGTGCCCGGGAGGGGCGGACCAGGGTCACCACGGCGCCGTCCAGCAGGAAGCCGCCCGGCTCCAGCGGGAAGACCCGGCGCTTGTCGAAGCGGTCCTCCAGGGTCACCGTGCCCGCCTCGCAGGCCACCACCGCCCCGCAGAAGTCCGTACCCGCCACCTCGACCACCAGACCGGGGTCCGCGGGCACCTCCGGCACGGCCTTGGCGCGCTTCCACTGCGGGGTCAGGTCGGGGGAGTACTCACGCATCCGGCCGACACTAGGAGAGCCGCCGCCCTCAGGCCCGCGACACGCCGAACCGGGCCGCCAGTGTGTCGCGTTGGGCACGTACGAAGGCGGCGTCGACCACCGCTCCGTGACCCGGCACGTACAGCGCGTCGTCACCGCCCAGCGACAGCAGGCGGTCCAGCGCGGCGGGCCACTGCCCGGGCACCGCGTCGCTCCCGGCCTGGGGCTCGCCCGACTCCTCCACCAGGTCCCCGCAGAACACCACTTCCCGCTCGCCCGGCACCAGCACCGTCAGGTCGTGCTGCGAGTGCGCGGGCCCGACATTGGCCAGCAGCACCTGTACGCCGCCCAGCTCCAGCGTCCACTCGCCCGACACCAGGTGCTTCGGCGCCGGGACCAGGTCCACCGCCCCGGCCGCCTCCGCCGCGTCCAGGCCGTGGCGGACCGCGCTCTCCCGCAGCTCCTCGCGGCCGGTGGGGGTCGCCAGCAGCCGCTCCAGCCCGACCGCCCCGTAGAACTCGGCGTCCGCGAAGGCCGGACCGCCCAGTACGTGGTCGAAATGTCCGTGCGTGAATGCGATATGGGTCACGCGCCGACCCGTCAGCCGCTCCGCCTCGGCCCGCACCCGGGCGCCCTCGCGGACACAGGAACCGGGGTCGATCAGGAGCACCGACTCGTCCCCCACCACCAGTCCCACCGTGCAGTCCCACACCGGAAGCCGTCTCCGGCCGGCCCGTCCGGTCAGCCGCTCCCAGCCCGCCTCTTCCCAACGTACGTCCATGCCGCGACGCTACCCTGGCGGGCCGCCCTTGCCCCCGGCGTACCACCCGGCCGTACACTGACCGGGGGATCTCTGGCACTCGGGCGCTCAGAGTGCCAACGAAGGCCCGGGGGAAGCCCGGGGCGACCCGCCGACGACCGATCCGACGACCGACCGACCGCATCCGGAGGTGTGCGCGATGCTCAGTGAACGCAGACTCGAAGTGCTGCGCGCCATCGTCCAGGACTACGTCGGGACGGAGGAGCCGGTGGGCTCCAAGGCCCTCACCGAACGCCACCGGCTCGGCGTCTCGCCCGCCACCGTGCGCAACGACATGGCCGTGCTGGAGGAGGAGGGCTACATCGCCCAGCCCCACACCAGCGCCGGCCGGATCCCCACCGACAAGGGCTACCGCCTCTTCGTCGACAAGCTGGCGGGGGTCAAGCCCCTGTCCTCGCCCGAACGCAGGGCGATCCAGAACTTCCTCGACGGCGCCGTCGACCTCGACGACGTGGTCGGCCGCACGGTACGGCTGCTCGCGCAGCTCACCCGGCAGGTCGCCGTCGTCCAGTACCCCTCGCTGACCCGCTCCACCGTCCGGCACGTCGAGCTGCTGTCGCTGGCCCCGGCCCGGCTGATGCTCGTACTGATCACGGACACCGGGCGGGTCGAGCAGCGGTTCGTCGACGCCCAGACCCCGTTCGGCGAGGCCTCCCTCGCCGATCTGCGGGCGCGGCTCAACGCCCGGGTCGTCGGCCGTCGTTTCACCGACGTGCCGCAGCTCGTGCAGGACCTTCCGGAGTCGTTCGAGATCGACGACCGGGCGACCGTCAAGGCCGTCCTGGCGACCCTTCTCGAAACGCTGGCCGAGGAGGCGGAGGAGCGGCTGATGATCGGCGGCACCGCCAACCTCACTCGCTTCGGACATGATTTTCCCCTGACGATCAGGCCGGTGCTCGAAGCGCTCGAGGAGCACGTGGTGCTCCTCAAGCTGCTGGGCGAGGCCGGCGAGTCGGGAATGGCCGTACGCATCGGTCACGAGAACGCCTACGAGGGACTCAACTCCACGTCGGTCGTGTCCGTCGGCTACGGTTCGGGCGGCGAAGCAGTCGCCAAACTCGGCGTGGTCGGACCGACCCGCATGGACTACCCCGGAACGATGGGAGCGGTACGCGCAGTGGCACGTTACGTCGGACAGATCCTGGCGGAGTCGTAAGTGGCCACGGACTACTACGCCGTTCTCGGCGTGCGCCGCGACGCATCGCAGGACGAGATCAAGAAGGCCTTCCGCCGCCTCGCGCGTGAACTCCACCCGGACGTGAACCCGGACCCGAAGACGCAGGAGCGCTTCAAGGAGATCAACGCCGCGTACGAGGTGCTCTCGGACCCGCAGAAGAAGCAGGTCTACGACCTCGGCGGCGACCCGCTGTCCTCCTCGGGCGGCGGTGGCGGCGCGGGCGGCTTCGGAGCGGGCGGCTTCGGCAACTTCTCCGACATCATGGACGCCTTCTTCGGCCAGGCCTCGCAGCGCGGACCGCGCTCGCGGACCCGCCGCGGCCAGGACGCCATGATCCGCCTGGACCTGGAACTGGACGAGGCCGCCTTCGGCACGACCAAGGACATCCAGGTCGACACGGCCGTCGTCTGCTCCACCTGCTCGGGCGAGGGCGCGGCCCCCGGAACCTCCGCGCAGACCTGTGACATGTGCCGCGGCCGCGGTGAGGTCTCGCAGGTCACCCGGTCCTTCCTGGGCCAGGTCATGACCTCGCGCCCCTGCCCGCAGTGCCAGGGCTTCGGCACCGTGGTCCCGACCCCGTGCCCCGAGTGCGCGGGCGACGGCCGGGTCCGCTCCCGCCGCAGCCTGACGGTCAAGATCCCCGCCGGCGTCGAGAACGGCACCCGGATCCAGCTCGCGGGCGAGGGCGAGGTCGGCCCCGGCGGCGGCCCCGCCGGCGACCTGTACGTGGAGATCCACGAGCTGCCGCACCCGACCTTCCAGCGGCGCGGGGACGACCTGCACTGCACGGTCACCATCCCGATGACCGCGGCGTCCCTGGGCACCAAGTGCCCGCTGGAGACGCTGGACGGCCTGGAGGAGATCGACATCCGGCCCGGCACCCAGTCCGGCCAGGCGATCCCGCTGCACGGGCGCGGCGTCACGCACCTGCGCGGCGGCGGCCGCGGCGACCTCATCGTCCACGTCGAGGTCACCACCCCCGCCAAGCTCGACGCCCAGCAGGAGGACCTGCTGCGCCAGCTCGCGAAGCTGCGCGGCGAGGAGCGCCCGACGGGCCAGTTCGCCCCCGGCCAGCAGGGACTCTTCAGCCGCCTGAAGGACGCGTTCAACGGCCGCTGAGCGACCGCACGGCGTACGCAGGAGCCCGGTCCGGGGACGCCCCGGACCGGGCTTCCCGCTTCCCTCACGACGGGAGGGAAGCGGACTATGCCAGGCGAATTGCCGTGATTCGGTCCGGTGCGCCGGACGTGGCACGATGCAGTCCATGTCCTCCGCACCGAACGGTCTCTACCAGTACCCGATCGTGCAGGCTCCCATGGCGGGCGGCGCCTCCTGCCCACCGCTGGCCGCGGCCGTGTGCGAGGCCGGCGCCCTCGGCTACCTCGCCGGCGGCTACAAGACCGCCGACGGCATGTACCAGGAGATCAAGCAGCTGCGCGGGCTCACCCGCCGCCCCTTCGGCGTGAACCTCTTCCTGCCGCAGACCGGCTACGTCGACCCCGCCGCCGTCGAGGCCTACCGCGGACAGCTCGCCGGCGAGGCCAACTGGTACGAGATCTCGCTCGCCGAAGAGGACATCATCGGCACCAGCGACGACGGCTACGACGCCAAGCTCGCCATCCTCCTGGAAGACCCCGTCCCGGTCGTCTCCTTCACCTTCGGCTGCCCCGCGCCCGAGGTCTTCGCGCGGCTGCGCGCCGCCGGTACGCACACCACCGTCACCGTGACCTCCGTCGACGAGGCCCGCACCGCCCAGGCGGCGGGCGCCGACGCCGTCTGCGTCCAGGGCGTCGAGGCCGGCGGCCACCAGGGCACCTACCGCGACGACCCGCAGGCCGACGGCACGGCGGGCGTCGGCCTGCTCGCCCTGGTCGCACAGGTACGGGAGGCCGTGGCCCTCCCGATCATCGCCTCGGGCGGCCTGATGCGCGGCGCCCAGATCGCGGCGCTGCTCGCGGCGGGCGCGGAGGCCGCGCAGCTCGGCACCGCCTTCCTGGCCTGCCCGGAGTCCGGCGCGCACCCCCTGCACAAGAAGGCCCTCACCGACCCGCTGTTCGGGCACACCGAACTCACCCGGGCCTTCTCCGGACGCCCGGCCCGGGGCCTGGTCAACCGCTTCATGCGGGAGCACGGACCGTACGCCCCGGCCGCCTACCCCCAGGTCCACCACATGACCACGGGGCTGCGCAAGGCGGCCGCCGCGGCCGGGGACCCGCAGGGCATGGCCCTGTGGGCGGGGCAGGGCCACCGGCTGGCGCGGGCGCTGCCCGCGGCGGAGCTGGTGGAGGTGCTGGCGGCCGAACTGGCCGAGGCGCAGAGCGCGTTGAAGGTGTTGCAGATGAGGAGAGCGTCATGACGGCCCCCGTGTTCGTGGTCGAAGAGGTCCCCGCGGGGCCGGAGTTCGTGCTGGACGGCCCCGAGGGCCGGCACGCCGTGTCGGTCAAGCGGCTGAACCCGGGCGAGGAGCTCGTCCTCACCGACGGCCGCGGCCACTGGGCGGACGCCGTCGTCAAGGCGGCGGAGGGCAAGGACCGGCTCGTCGTCACCGTCGGCCGGACCGCCGAGGAGCCCGAGCCCGCCGTACGCATCACCGTGGTGCAGGCGCTGCCCAAGGGCGACCGGGGCGAGGTCGCCGTCGAGACGATGACGGAGACCGGCGTCGACGCCATCGTCCCGTGGCAGGCCTCCCGGTGCATCACCCAGTGGCGGGGCGAGCGCGGGGCGAAGTCCCTCGCCAAGTGGCGGGCCACCGCCCGGGAATCCGGCAAGCAGTCCCGCCGGGTGCGGTTCCCCGAGGTGGCCGAGGCGCTCTCCACGAAGCAGGTCGCCGCGCTGCTGGCCGGGGCCGACCTGGCGATGGTGCTCCACGAGGACCGCGAGGCCGCCTCGCGGGCCCTGGCGACGGCGGAACTGCCCGCCGCCGGCTCGGTGGTGCTGGTGGTCGGCCCCGAGGGCGGGGTCTCCCCGGAGGAGCTCGCCGCCTTCGCCGGGGCGGGCGCCCACCCGTACCGGCTGGGCCGCTCGGTGCTGCGCACCTCGACGGCGGGCACGGCCGCGACGGCGGTCCTGCTGGCGCGCACGGGACGCTGGTCGTAGTTCGGTACAGGCCGCCCGACGGCCGGGGCGCGGGCGGTTACGATGCCCCGACCGATCAACGACACGGGAGGCACGGCCATGGCCGGGGAACCGCAGGCGGACTGCCTGTTCTGCAAGATCGTCGCGGGGAGCATCCCGGCGACCGTGGTCCAGGAGACCGAGACGACCGTCGCCTTCCGCGACATCAACCCCCAGGCGCCGACCCACGTCCTGGTCATCCCGAAGGTGCACTACCCCGACGCCGCCTCCCTCGCCGCCGCCGAACCGGCCGTGGCCGCCGACATACTGCGCGAGGCCGGGCGGATCGCCGCCGACGAGAAGATCGACGACCACGGCTACCGGATCGTCTTCAACACCGGCTCCGGCGCCGGGCAGACCGTCTTCCACGCCCACGCGCACGTCCTCGGCGGCCGCGGCCTCCAGTGGCCCCCCGGATAACCCGTGTCCGTACGCGAGTTCGTGATCCTCGGCACCGCCAGCCAGGTCCCCACCCGGCACCGCAACCACAACGGCTACCTGCTGCGCTGGGACGGCGAGGGCATCCTCTTCGACCCGGGCGAGGGCACGCAGCGCCAGATGCTGCGGGCCGGGGTCGCCGCGCACGACATCAACCGGATCTGTGTCACCCACTTCCACGGTGACCACAGCCTCGGCCTGGCCGGGGTGATCCAGCGGATCAACCTCGACCAGGTCCCGCACCCCGTGACCGCGCACTACCCGGCCTCGGGGCAGAAGTTCTTCGACCGGCTCCGGTACGCCACCGCCTACCGGGAGACGGTGCGGCTGCGGGAGGAGCCGGTGGAGCGGGACGGGACCCTGGCGAGCGGGCCCCCGTACGTCCTGGAGGCCAGGCTGCTCTCGCACCCGGTGGAGTCCTTCGGCTACCGGGTGACCGAGCCGGACGGGCGCCGGATGGTGCCGGAGCTGCTCGCGCGGCACGGGATCAAGGGGCCGGACGTGGGCCGGATGCAGCGCGAGGGGCGGCTCGGCGAGGTCACCCTGGACGACGTCAGCGAGCACCGGGCGGGGCAGCGGTTCGCCTTCGTCATGGACACCCGGCTGTGCCCCGGGGTGGACGAACTGGCGCAGGGCTGCGACCTGCTGGTCATCGAGTCGACCTTCCTCGACGCCGACGTCCGGCTGGCCACCGACCACGGGCACCTCACCGCCGGGCAGGCGGCGCGGGTGGCGCGGGACGCGGGCGTGCGGCACCTCGTGCTGACGCACTTCTCGCAGCGGTACTCCGATCCGTCGGAGTTCGAACGCGAGGCCCGGGCGGCCGGCTTCGAGGGCGAGCTGACGATCGCGGCGGACCTCGTACGGGTCCCCGTACCGAAGCGGCCGTAGAACGCCCCCGGGCGCGGTGTGGACCTAGAGGCGGCTCCGGGCGCTCCCGCGGGCGGCGTCCCGTTCCCGGCGGGCGGCCGGGGAGAGCAGCAGGATCCGGCGCGGCCGGCGGCGCAACGGGATCTCGGTGACGGTCAGTTCCCGCGCGCCGACCTGCGGGGCCGCGCTCGCGGCCAGCACCGCCGCCGGGGCGCCACCGCGGCCCCGCACCGAGCCGGGGAGCAGCGGCCGCCCGCCGGCGTGCAGGGCGACGGCGGTCATCGGCCCGGCGACGGCCAGCAGCAGGGCGCCCAGCACCAGGCCCATCCCCGGGAACCCGGCCGCCGCGGCGAGCAGGCTCCCGGTGACGGGCCCGCAGGCCACCCCGAGGGAGGACGCGGAGCCCGCCAGCACCGCCCAGCGGCCGCGAGGGTCCAGGGCGGCGGCGAGGCCGATGGCGTACGAGAGCACGACCGGGTAGAGGGCGTTCCACAGCACCTCGCCGGCCGCGAAGCCGCCGAGGCCGTGCGCCGAGGAGGTCAGCACCACGCAGCAGGCGATGAGGGCGGTACCGGCCCCTATGGGGACGGCCCGGCCCAGGCGCGCGCCGAGCGCGGAGGCGGTGGTGACCCCGAGGAGCCCGGCGCCCAGCGCGGCGGCGAAGACCATCCCGAGGGTGACCTCGGACAGCCCGGCCTGCTCGCCGCCGATCCGGCCGCTGACCCCCCACAGGGCGTTCTGCGCGAGCGACCACAGCATGAGCGCGCCCGCGAGGACCGCCCCGGCACGCGGGTACGGCAGCCGCCCGGAGGGGCGTACGGAGGGGCGCACGGCGGCCCGTGCGGCGGGATCCCGGCGGGCCGGGCCGTCGAGCCGCCCCGCCGCGGGCCAGGCGAGCGCCGCGACGAGCGCGAGGGCGGCGAACGGCAGCCCGTGCCCGCCGCCGAGCCGGGGCAGCGTCAGGTACAGGGCCCCCGCGGTCGCGGACACCGACAGCAGCCCGAGCGCGGAGGTGCGGTGGGGGTCGCGCTGGGCGGCGATCCCGGAGGCGGCCACGGCCGTCGCGGTACCGGAGCCGAAGCCCCCGGCGACGGCGCCGAGCACGACCAGCGGGAGCAGGGTGGTCGCGGCGGCGCCCGCGTACCCGGCGACGGCGAGCAGCAGCCCGAACCGGGCCAGGGGGCGCGGCCCGTGGCGGGGGATGCGCGAGGCGAGGACGAAGCCGGCGGCGGCGGAGCCGAGCAGCAGCGCCGAGCCGATCAGCCCGGCCTCGGCGGGACTCAGGGGCAGGGCCGCGTCGAGTCGCCCGACGACGGTCGGAAGCAGGTACGGGGCGACGTAGCCGGCCGTGAAGAGGGCCACCAGGGGCCAGGCGGCGGGCGGCGCGGAGGTGCGGTCGGGCACGGGCGTTTCCGGTGGTGCTCGGGCGAAACGGGAGGTTCCGCGGAGATGCGGGGCCCCTGTCTATCAAGCGGTACGAGGCCGGGAGAAGAGCGATCATCCAGTGATGTGCGTCACACTGTGTTTGGGCCTTGCCGGGCACGGGCAGGGCTCGCAGCTTTCCACCCAAGAACCGCAAGCAGAAACGACACTTCAGACACTTCAACGGGGAGCACGCCGTGACCAGTCGGGACAGCCGCACCATCCGCCCGGGCAAGCTGGACCCCCTGGGTCCGCTGCGCGACCCCCAAGACCCGGGCTGCGACGTCTTCCTGACCGGCACGGTCTTCCTCGACATCATCTTCACCGGCCTCGACTCGGCCCCCGTGCGCGGCACGGAGTCCTGGGCGCGCGGCATGGGCTCCAGCCCCGGCGGCGTCGCCAACATGGCCACCGCGCTCGCCCGGCTCGGCCTGCGCACCTCGCTGGCCGCCGCGTTCGGCGACGACCACTACGGCGAGTACTGCTGGGACGCCCTCGAACAGGGCGAGGGCATCGACCTGTCGATGTCGCGGACCGTCCCCGGCTGGCACAGCCCCGTCACCGTCTCCATGGCCTACGAGGGCGAGCGCACGATGGTCTCCCACGGCCACGAGGCCCCGCCCCCCACCGGCCCCGGCCCCTTCCCCTGGTGCCCCCCGAAGACCCGCGCCGCCGTCGCCTCGCTGGCGGCGGGTCCCGGCGAGGGGTGGATCGGCGAGGCGGCCCGCCGCGGCTCGCGGATCTTCGCCGACGTCGGCTGGGACGACACCGGCCGCTGGGACCTGGGAGCCCTGCCCGACCTCGCCCACTGCGAGGCCTTCCTGCCCAACGCGGGCGAGGCGATGCGCTACACCCGGACCGAGTGTCCGCGCGCCGCGGCCCGGGCCCTCGCCGAGAAGGTGCCGGTCGCGGTGGTGACCATGGGCGCGGAGGGCTCGTACGCGGTCGACGCCCGCACCGGGGAGACGGCGGAGGTCCCCGCGATCACGGTGGACGCCCTGGACCCGACCGGCGCCGGGGACGTGTACGTGGCCGGGTTCGTCACCGGCAGCCTGGCGGGCTGGCCGCTCGCCGACCGGCTCGCCTTCGCGGGGCTCACCGCCGCCCTGTCGGTGCAGGAGTTCGGCGGCTCCCTCTCCGCCCCGGGCTGGCCCGAGGTCGCCCACTGGTGGCGCACCGCCCCCGAGGCCCTGCGCGGCCGCTACGCCTTCCTCGACGCCCTGCTGCCGCCCGGCGCCACCCCCTCCCCGCGCCGCCGCGCGGTGCCCACCATCGGCTTCCGGCACCCCGTGTAGGCGCCGTACGGGCACCGCGGCGGAACGGTGGGGGAACAACGGGGGGCCGGACCGGAAAACCCCTCGGGGATGCCGGGGGGTGGACGTACCCTTGGTACTCCGGAGGCCGACGATCGGCGCGGCCCCTCAGCGGGAGGTGTGCGCAGGCCACAGTGCCGGCCCATGACTCAGACACCGACAGCCCACACCCCCGCGCCGGGCCAGGCGCGAGCCCACTTCACCGTTCCGGCGACGCACCCGATGGTGACGGTGCTCGGCTCGGGCGACGCCCTTCTGCGCGTCATCGAAAAGGCCTTCCCGACGGCCGACATCCATGTTCGGGGCAACCAGGTCAGCGCGGTCGGACCGGCGGCGGAAGTCGCGCTGGTCCAGCGCCTGTTCGACGAGATGATGCTGGTGCTGCGCACCGGGCAGTCGATGACGGAGGACGCAGTGGAACGCTCGATCGCCATGCTCAAGGCGAACGGCACCGGTGGCGGCGAGGCGGAGACCCCGGCCGAGGTGCTCACGCAGAACATCCTCTCCAGCCGCGGGCGCACCATCCGCCCCAAGACCCTCAACCAGAAGCGGTACGTCGACGCGATCGACAAGAACACGATCGTCTTCGGCATCGGCCCCGCCGGTACCGGAAAGACCTACCTCGCCATGGCCAAGGCGGTCCAGGCCCTGCAGTCCAAGCAGGTCAGCCGGATCATCCTGACCCGCCCGGCGGTCGAGGCGGGCGAACGCCTCGGCTTCCTCCCGGGCACCCTCTTCGACAAGATCGACCCGTACCTGCGCCCGCTGTACGACGCCCTGCACGACATGATCGACCCGGACTCGATCCCGCGGCTGATGGCGGCCGGCACCATCGAGGTGGCGCCGCTGGCCTATATGAGGGGCCGCACCCTCAATGAGGCTTTCGTCGTGCTCGACGAGGCGCAGAACACGACCACCGAGCAGATGAAGATGTTCCTGACCCGGCTCGGCTTCGATTCGAAGATCGTGGTCACCGGTGACGTCACGCAGGTCGACCTGCCCGGTGGGGCCAAGAGCGGTCTGCGGCAGGTCCAGGACATCCTCGAAGGCGTGCCCGACATCCACTTCTCGCGGCTCACGTCCGAGGATGTCGTCCGGCACAAGCTGGTCGGCCGTATCGTCGACGCGTACGAGAAGTACGACGGCAGCCAGCAGGCCCCGAACGGTTTCCAGCGGAAGTAGAGCTCAGCGCACCATGTCGATCGACGTCAACAACGAGTCCGGAACCGAGGTCGACGAGCAGGCGATCCTCGACATCGCCCGCTACGCGCTCACCCGGATGCGGATCCACCCGCTGTCCGAGCTCTCCGTCATCGTCATCGACGAGGACGCCATGGAGCAGCTCCACATCCAGTGGATGGACCTGCCCGGACCGACCGACGTCATGTCCTTCCCGATGGACGAGCTCCGTCCGCCGTCGAAGGACGACGAGGAGCCCCCGCAGGGGCTCCTCGGCGACATCGTGCTGTGCCCCGAGGTCGCCAAGCGGCAGGGCGAGGAAGCGCCGACGCAGCACTCCATGGACGAGGAGCTCCAGCTCCTGACCGTCCACGGGGTGCTGCACCTGCTCGGGTACGACCACGAGGAGCCGGACGAGAAGGCCGAGATGTTCGGCCTCCAGGCGGCCATCGTCGACGGCTGGCGCGGTGAGCGCGGCATGACCGGTCCGTCGCCCGCACCCACCGTCTCGTGACCGCCCCCCAGCTGATCGCCGGTGCGGTGCTGCTGGTCGTGGTGGCCTGGTTCGCGGCGTGCGCCGAGTCCGGCATCGCCCGGATCTCCAGCTTCCGTGCCGAGCAGGCCGTACGGGAGGGGCGGCGCGGCAGCGCGAAGCTGGCCCAGGTGGCCGGGGACCCGACCCGCTACCTGAACGTGGCGCTGCTGGTGCGGGTGACCTGCGAGATGGCGGCGGGCGTGCTCGTCACGTACATGTGCCTCGACGAGTTCGGGGACAACTGGACCGCGCTGCTGGTGGCCATCGCCGTGATGGTGCTGGTGTCCTTCGTGGCGGTGGGCGTGTCCCCGCGCACCATCGGCCGCCAGCACCCGCTCAACACGGCGACGGCGGCCGCGTACGTCCTGGTGCCGCTGGCGCGGGTGATGGGGCCGATCCCGCAGCTGCTGATCCTCATCGGCAACGCGCTCACGCCCGGGAAGGGCTTCCGCAAGGGGCCGTTCGCCTCCGAGGCCGAGCTGCGCGCGATGGTGGACCTCGCGGAGAAGGAATCGCTGATCGAGGACGACGAGCGCCGGATGGTGCACCAGGTCTTCGAGCTCGGCGACACGCTCGTGCGCGAGGTGATGGTGCCGCGCACCGATCTGGTCTGCATAGAGCGGTACAAGACGATCCGTCAGGCGACGACGCTCGCGCTGCGGTCCGGTTTCTCGCGGATCCCCGTCACCGGGGAGAACGAGGACGACATCGTCGGGATCGTGTACCTGAAGGACCTCGTCCGCCGGACCCACATCAGCCGCGAGGCGGAGTCCGACCTGGTGTCCACGGTGATGCGGCCGGCGGTGTTCGTGCCCGACACGAAGAACGCGGGCGACCTGTTGCGCGAGATGCAGTCGGTGCGCAACCACGTGGCCGTGGTCATCGACGAGTACGGCGGCACGGCGGGCATCGTCACCATCGAGGACATCCTGGAGGAGATCGTCGGTGAGATCACCGACGAGTACGACCGGGAGATCGCGCCGGTGGAGGAGCTGGGCGACGACCGCTACCGGGTGACGGCCCGGCTCGACATCACCGACCTCGGCGAGCTGTTCGGGGTCGAGGCCTTCGACGACGAGGACGTGGAGACGGTCGGCGGGCTGCTGGCGAAGGCGCTGGGCCGGGTCCCGATCGCGGGGGCCTCGGCGCTGGTGGACCTGCCGGACGGGCGCCCGCTGCGGCTGACGGCGGAGTCCCCGGGCGGACGGCGGAACAAGATCGTGACGGTGCTCGTGGAGCCGGTGCTTGCGGCGGACGGCGCCGAGGGTGGGGAGGGCGAATGACCCCGGCCGGGCTGCGCGCGTTCTGTCTGGACTTCAACGAGGCGGTGGAGGAGTTCCCCTTCACGCCGGAGACCTCGGTGTTCAAGGTGCTGGGGAAGGTGTTCGCGCTGACGGCGCTGGACGCCGATCCGCTGAAGGTCAATCTCAAGTGCGATCCGGAGGAGGCGCTGCGGCTGCGCGCGGAGCACGCGGCGATCGTCCCGGGCTGGCACATGAACAAGCGGCACTGGAACACGGTGACGGTCGGCGGGCTGCCGGACGCACTGGTGCGGGAGCTGGTGGAGGACTCGTACGACCTGGTGGTGGCGGGTCTGCCGAAGGCGGAGCGGCTGCGGCTCGACCGCCCCTGAGGAAGGGGCGGGTGTCCCGGCGGGGTCGTCGTACGGCCGTGCCGGGGCGCTCCCTATGCTTTCGACCATGAGCGAGAGCACCGTGGGCACCGGGATCGACCCCGAGGACAGCAAGATCATCACGCTGGCGCGCAGCGCCCGGGCCCGCAACGGGGTCCCGGAGGGCGCGGCGGTCCGCGACGAGACCGGCCGTACGTACGTCGCCGGCACCGTGGAGCTGGACTCCCTGAAGCTGAGCGCCCTCCAGACGGCGGTCGCCATGGCGGTGGCCAGCGGCGCCCGGTCCCTGGAGGCGGCGGCCGTGGTGAGCGCGGCCGACGCGCCCGCCGAGGCCGACCGCGCGGCGGTGCGCGACCTCGGCGGCCCGGCCACCCCCGTCCTGCTGGCCGGCCCGGACGGCACCCTGAAGTCGACCACGCCCGCCGGAGCCTGACCGGCCGCCCGCCCCCGGCCGCGCGGACCGTCTACGGCGCCGGCGCCGGCAGGGCCGCGGCCGGGCGGCGGATGACCATCGCCATCAGGGCCGCCACCGCGCACAGGCCGCCCGCCGCGTACCAGACGAGGTCGTAGGAGCCGAAGGCGTCGCGCGCGACCCCGCCCAGGAAGGCCACGATCGCCGCGCCGACCTGGTGAGAGGCCAGCACCCAGCCGAAGACGATCGCGCTGTCCTCCCCGTAGTGCTCGCGGCACAGGGCGATGGTCGGCGGGACGGTCGCGACCCAGTCCAGACCGTAGAAGACGATGAAGAACACCATCGGCGGGTGCACGGACGGCGCCAGCAGCATCGGCAGGAACAGCAGGGACACCCCGCGCAGGGCGTAGTACACGGCCAGCAGGCGGCGGGCCGCGAAGCGGTCGGTGAACCAGCCCGAGGCGATGGTGCCGAGCACGTCGAACACGCCGACCACCGCGAGCAGTCCGGCGGCCGCCGTCACCGGCATGCCGTGGTCGTGGGCCGCCGGTACGAAGTGGGTCTTGACCAGGCCGTTGGTGGAGGCCCCGCAGATCGCGAAGGTGCCCGCCAGCAGCCAGAACGGTCCCGTCCGGGCCGCCTTGGACAGGACGGTGACCGCCCGCCGCGCCGCGCCCGGGACCGGCGCGGGCTTGTCCGCGTACACGCCGCCGTACGGGGCGAGCCCCACGTCGGCCGGATGGTCGCGCAGCAGCAGCCACACGAAGGGGACGACGGCGAGGGCAGCCAGGGACACGGTCACGGCCGCCGGGCGCCAGCCGTGGTGTTCCACCAGCCAGGACAGCAGCGGCAGGAAGACCAGCTGGCCGGAGGCGCCCGCGGCGGTCAGGATGCCGGTGACGAGCCCGCGCCGGGCGGTGAACCAGCGGTTGGTCACCGTCGCCGCGAAGGCCAGCGCCATCGAGCCGCTGCCCAGGCCCACGAGCACGCCCCAGTACAGCACCAGCTGCCAGGACGCGGTCATCCACACGGTGGCCACGGAGCCGCCGGCTATGACGGTCAGGGCCAGCGCGACGACCTTGCGGATGCCGAAGCGGTCCATCAGCGCGGCGGCGAAGGGCGCGGTGAGCCCGTAGAGGGCGAGGTTGACGGAGACGGCGAAGCCGATCGTGCCGCGCGACCAGTCGAACTCCGTGTGCAGGGGCTCGATGAGCAGCCCGGGGAGGGAGGCGAAGGCGGCGGCGCCGATGATCGTCACGAAGGCGACGGCCGCGGCGAACCAGGCCCGGTGGACGCGTCCGGCCGGGCGGGGGGCCCGCCGGGGGGCGGCCGTGGAGGTGGGTGCTGTCTGGGTCACGCCGTCAGCTTCCGGCCTGCGGGGTCCCGTACGACAGTGGCCTGACTGTCACGCTTCGATACGATCGGGCCATGGCCATCGAGCGGAAACCCCGGACCCACCGCGTCGTCGTCCTCGCGCTCGCCGGGCTGCTGCCCTTCGAGCTCGGCGTCCCGCACCGGATCTTCGGCTACGCCAAGGACCCGGCCGGGCGGCCCTTCTACGAGATCCTGACCTGCGGACTCGCCCCGGGCCCGGTGCCCACGGACGCCGACTTCGCGGTGTACGTCGAGCACGGCCCGGAGCTGCTGGCGACGGCCGACACGGTGGTGGTGCCGGCCTCGTACGAGCTGGGGCCGGTGTACGAGGAGGGGCGGCTGACCGGCGAGCTCGCCGCGGCCCTCGCCCACATCCGGCCCGGCACCCGGCTCGTGTCCATCTGCACCGGCGGGTACGTGCTGGCCGCCGCCGGGTACCTGGACGGCCGCCGGGCCACCACCCACTGGGCCTCCGCCGAGCACTTCCAGCGGATGTTCCCGGCCGTGCGGGTGGACGCCGGCGTGCTCTACACCGACGACGGGGACGTGCTCACCTCCGCCGGGGTCGCCGCGGGCATCGACCTGTGCCTGCACATCGTCCGCCGCGACCACGGCGCGGCCGTCGCCAACGAGGCCGCCCGGCGGACCGTCGTACCGCCCCACCGGGAGGGCGGGCAGGCCCAGTTCATCCACCGGCCCGTGCCCGAGCCGCAGCAGGCCAGTACCACGGCCGCGCGCGCCTGGGTGCTGGACCGGCTGCACGAGCCGCTGCGGCTGAGCGACCTCGCGCGGCAGGAGGCCATGTCGGTACGGACCTTCACCCGCCGCTTCCGCGAGGAGTCCGGGGTCAGCCCCGGCGAATGGATCACCGCCCAGCGGGTGGAGCGGGCCCGGCGGCTGCTGGAGCGCACCGAGCTGCCGATGGAGGCGGTGGCGCGGGAGACGGGTTTCGGGACGGCCCAGTCGCTGCGCAAGCACGTCCAGGCGGCGCTGGGGGTGAGCCCGACGGCCTACCGGCGCACGTTCCGGGCGGCGGCCCCGGGCGCGGCCGGACCCCGAGGTACGGCGCCATCTCCTGATGGGCCATCAGTTGCTGCCGGGTCCGTGCATTGACTTCTCCCGCCGCCCGCTCGTGAATGGCCCCCTGGCGGGGCGACGCGACGCGGGGGGCGGGCAGTGCGAACAGGCGCGCGCAGCAGGGGATGGCGGGCGGCCGCCGGCATGGCGGTGCTCGCGGCCGCGAGCGGGGCCGCGCTGAGCGGACCCGCCGCCGCCCTGGGGGAAACGCCCCCGGGGCAGGTCGAGTTCCCCACGCACTGCCTGCCGCCCCAGGAAGCCGGACTGCCGCCCGCCGACGGCCCCACCACGGCCCGGATCAGCGTCGACGACCCGGCGCCGCGGGTGGGCGACACCGTCACCGTGACCTACCAGGTGGCCCGGACCCCCGCCGTGAACCCGCTGCCCTCCGCGCTGCCCGCCGACGTGCTCACCCCATCCGGGCGGATCCTGCTCGGCGGCGCGCAGAGCGGCGAGGTCACCGTGGTCGGCGCCAAGCGCAGCGAACCCGTCGGGGCCGGGGCGGACCTGCCCGCGGTGACCATGACCGGCACCTTCACCGTCACCGCCCCCGGGGAGATCACCCTCGCCCCCGGCGGCTACACCCTGCACACCGGCCACCTGCTCGACCTCGACACCGCCTGCCAGGTCACCGGCGCACCCGTCTCCGCGCACCTCACCGCCACCCCGCTGCCCACCGCCAACCTGCGCCGCGTCCGGCTCACCGCCGCCTACGGGGCGCCGGGCGCCCGGGTCACGGTGACCGCGGCCGGCTTCGCCCCGGGCACCGCCGTGACCCTGGCCGGCCGCGCGGGCGCCGCCGGGACGGCCGACCGGGTCGCGGCCACCGCCGACGCGCGCGGGGAGGTCACCACCGAGCTGCCCGTCACGGACCGGGCCACGACCGCGGTGGTGGCGTACGAGGGCCCCGCCTGGTCGGCGCAGCGGGGCTCGGGGCCGGCCGCGTACACGGTGGTCGAGCCAGCGGCGGTGACGCCGGGCACCCAGAAGCTGACGGCCACCGTCGATCCGGGCACCCTCGCCATGACCCAGACGGGGGACGCGGTGACCCTCGGCGCGGTCCCGTACGGGGACGGCGGCGCGGCCCCGGGCCGGATCGGCACCGTCACCGTCAAGGACGCCCGGGGCGGGCCGGCCGGGTGGTCCCTGGTCGGCCGGGTCACCGACTTCGCGGGCCCCGGCGGCCTGCGCCTCCCGGGCGGCGCCCTGTCCTGGACGCCCACCTGCACGGCCGCGCCGGGCAGCCCCAGCCCCTGTACGGCGGGCAGCGCGGGCCCGGTCGGCCCGGACGGCGCGGTCCTGGCCTCCACCGCCGACGCCCCGCTGACCGGGGGGACCTTCACCGTCGACGCCACGGTCGCGCTCCGGGTCCCCGCCTACACCCCGCCGGGGGCGTACACGGCGGTCCTGACGCTGACGCTGTCGTGAGCCGGCGCCCGCCGCTGCGCGGAGCCGTCCCCGCCCCGCCCCTTCCCCGTTTCCTGGGGCTCCGCCCCAGGCCCCGGTCCTCAAACGCCGGACGGGCTGAAAAAAGACAGCGGCGACGGCTGCGCGCGTGGGCGATCGGGGTCGTGCTGGCCGTCGTGTGGCTGGGCCTCGCCGGGACGGCCGCCGCCGCCGACAACGGGCAGTGGTCCGTGCTGCCCGCCGCCACCGCCGTCGGGCAGCGCCCGTACTTCTACCTCGCCGCCGCGCCCGGCGGGACCGTCCGGGACACCGTCACCGTCGCCAACCGCACCGACCGGCCCCGCACCTTCCGGCTCTACGCCGCCGACGCCTACAACACCGCCCGCGACGGCGGCTTCGCCCTGCGCGGCCCCGACGAGCCGCGCCTCGCCCCCGCCGCGTGGGTACGGCTCGACCGGGAGCGGGTCACCGTGCCGCCCCGGGGCGCGGTGGACGTCGGCTTCGGCCTCACCGTCCCCGACCGGGCCGAGCCCGGGGACCACCCCGGAGCCATCGTCGCCCTGGAGGACACCCCGGCCACCGCGGACGGCGCCCCGGGCATCGGGATCCGGCAGGCCGTCGGCGCCCGCCTCTACCTCCGGGTCGGCGGCCCCACGGCCGCCGCCCTCGCCGTGGAGGACGTACGGGTCGCCGCCGACGGCCGGGGCGCCGAGGTCGCGTACACCCTGCGCAACCTCGGCAACGTCACCCTGCGCCCCCGCGCCGCCCTCACCGCCACCGGCGCCCTCGGCCGCACCCTGCTGCGCCGCGAGCTCACCGGCCTGCCCGCCGAGCTGCTGCCCGGCCGGCAGGTCCGGCTCAGCACCCGCTGGGCGGACCCGCCGGACCTGGAGTGGGCCCGCGTCACGGTGCGCGCCGAAGCCTCCGGGGCCACCGCCGACGGAGCCGCCGACCACGCCGCGCACCCCCTCCTCGTACCCGCTCTGGCGCTCGCCGCGGCCCTCGCGGCCGTGGCCTGGTCGGCGCTGGGAGCCGCATCGGGGAGAATGGCCCGTATGAGCGATCGTTCCCCCGAGCCCACCGCCCCGCACCGCGCGGGCTTCGCCTGTTTCGTCGGCCGTCCCAACGCGGGCAAGTCGACCCTGACCAACGCGCTCGTGGGCACCAAGGTCGCGATCACCTCCAACCGGCCGCAGACCACGCGCCACACGGTCCGCGGCATCGTGCACCGCCCCGACGCCCAGCTGGTGCTGGTCGACACCCCCGGGCTGCACAAGCCGCGCACCCTGCTCGGCGAGCGCCTGAACGACGTCGTCCGGACCACCTGGGCCGAGGTCGACGTCATCGGCTTCTGCCTGCCGGCCGACCAGAAGCTCGGCCCCGGCGACAAGTTCATCGCCAAGGAGCTCGCGGGGATCAAGAAGACCCCCAAGATCGCCATCATCACCAAGACCGACCTGGTCGAGTCCAAGCAGCTCGCCGAGCAGCTCCTCGCCGTCCACCAGCTCGGCGCCGAGCTCGGCTTCGAGTGGGCCGAGATCGTCCCGGTCTCGGCCGTCGGCGACACCCAGGTCCAGCTGCTGGCCGACCTGATCGCCCCGCTGCTGCCGGAGAGCCCGCCGCTGTACCCGGAGGGCGACCTCACCGACGAGCCCGAGATGGTGATGGTCGCCGAGCTGATCCGCGAGGCCGCGCTGGAGGGCGTGCGCGACGAGCTGCCGCACTCCATCGCCGTGGTCGTCGAGGAGATGATCCCGCGCGAGAACCGGCCCGCGGACCGGCCGCTGCTCGACATCCACGCCAACGTGTACATCGAGCGCCCCAGCCAGAAGGGCATCATCATCGGCCCCAAGGGCTCGCGCCTGAAGGAGGTCGGGATGAAGTCGCGCAAGCACATCGAGGCGCTGCTCGGCACCCCGGTCTTCCTCGACCTGCACGTGAAGGTCGCCAAGGACTGGCAGCGCGACCCCAAGCAGCTCCGCAAGCTCGGCTTCTGATGTCCGGCGCGCCGGCGGCCCTCTAGGGCAGTCGGCGCAGCTTCACCGCGTTGTCCGTACGGGTCCCGGGCGTGCCGTCAGGCATGTCCTGGACCCGTTCGTGTTCGGCGGCGAGCAGCACCTCCCAGGCCCCTTCGGGCAGCTCCAGCTCCGCCACGACCTGGTCGGGGGTGGGGAAGCGCACCGTCCGCTGCGGCGCGTCCATGGACTCGACGTCCTGCCAGGGCGCCCAGCCCGCGTGGCCGACGATCAGCAGCACCCCGCCGGGGGCCACGGCGGAGGCGGCCGTGCGCAGGATCCGCTCGCGCGGGAACTCGCCGTAGGTGTGCAGGAAGCAGGAGGAGACCAGGTCGAACTCCCCGGCCGGGAACGAGTCGGCCAGGTCGTGCCGCTCCCACTCCACCCGGTCGCCGACCCCGGCCCCGGCGGCGTGCGCGGCCGCCCGCTCCAGGGCCACCCCCGAGATGTCGGTGGCGGTCACCCGCCAGCCGCGGCGGGCCAGCCAGATGGCGTCGCCGCCCTCCCCGCAGCCCAGGTCCAGGGCCCGGCCGGGGGCCAGGTCCGAGGCCTCCCGGACGAGGAGGGCGTTGGCGGAGCCGCTCCAGATCCGCGCGCGCTCGCGGTAGCGGCCGTCCCAGTACGTCTCCCCCCAGCCGCGCTCGGTCCCGGGGGTGTGCTGCTGCTCGTGCTGCCGGTGGTCGGCCACGGGGCCTCCTCGGTGGTGCCGGTACGGACAGCGCCGATGCTGCGCCCGCCCGGGGGTCCCGGCAAACTTCCTTGCCGTTTCGGCAAAACCGCCGGTCAGGCCGCCGTGGCCGGGGGCTCCGCGATCAGGGCCGTGGCGACGCGGCGGAATCCGGCGCGGCCGTAGATCCGGGCCACGTCCTCGTCGCCGGCCGACAGGAACACCGTCCGGGCGCCCCGCTCCCGTGCGCGGGCGACCAGGGCGGCCGTCACCGCGAGGGCCAGACCGCGCCGCCGGGCGGCGGGCAGGGTGCCCACGCCGACGATCTCGGCGACGTCGCCGACCGGGTTGTACTGGCCGGAGCAGAGCACCACCCCGTCGCGTACGGCCGCCGCCAGGCCGGTGCGGCCGTCCGTGAGCATCCCCGAGACGCGGGCCCGGCGGGCCTCCGTGTCCGGGTCCTCCAGCGCCGCCGCCAGTTCGGCGGGTCCGGCTTCGCCGAGGGCGGTTCCGGGCGCGGAGAAGGCCAGCGCGGGCACCGTCACCGCGGCCCGCAGCAGCGGGTCGTCCGCGCCGAGCAGCCGTACCTCCGGGTGCGGCGGGAGGGGCTCCGCGGCGGCGTCCAGCACCATCAGCGGGTGTGCGTGGACGTGCAGCCCCGCCGCTTCCACGGCCGCCCGGAGGGAGGGGCTGGTTTCGGCCACCCATTCGAAGGCCTCGGGCACCTTCAGCTCCCGCTGCCTCTCCAGCACCTCGAGTACGTCCGCCGCGGTGGCGTCGGAGCCGCCGAGCGCGGGCCGGGCGTAGTACTGCCAGCCCTCGCCCTCCTGGACGAAGAGGGTGAGCGCGCCGAAGTCCTCGCCGCGCGCGCCGCCCACGCGGGGGACGGTGTCGTAGTACCGCTCCAGGGCGGCCAAGATCGTTTCAGTCATCCGGCCATCCAAGCAAAGCCGCCCGGCCCGGTCACCCGATTTCGGGTGGCCGGGCTCAGGCGCCCTCCTTCAGCAGCTTCGAGATCAGGTTCCGCTGGGCGTCCGACAGGTGCGGGTCCTGGCAGGAGACCGTCCGCCCGTCCACCGTGATCCGGTACGAGAACCCGTCCCGGAC